>NZ_JBBAXE010000005.1:0-264692 GCF_059800965.1 Acinetobacter sp. LT1 | reverse complement strand
CAGATGAGTTTTACTATGACCAGCTACCACAACAAAATAAGGTAGCTTAACTAGAGCAGAGTATCACTTATAAATAAGCTTTTAGTTGTTCAAACATGTGGGACCACCTCTTTTTAAGCGCATTGGCAAAAATTATTAACTAAAAATTAAGGAGGAAAATATACAAAATGAATCAAGTTGAAATCAATGGAGGACAATTAAGTAGTGTATTAAATCGTAAGTTACGTATAACAACAAATGAAGTTTGTGAACTTTTATCGATAAAAAGAGATAAGTTAGGAAAGTTAATAAAAAATGATCCTTCTTTTCCTATTCCAATAAAAGAAGGTACAACAAGACAAGCACCAGTTTATTTTGATATGAAACAAATTGAATTGTGGTGGATAAGTAAGTTAAATCAAGCACAAAGATTATAAATTTAGTTGATAGGAAAATTATGAATACCCTTTAGATTCTAAGAAGGGTATTAATAATCTTACTATCTAGCTAACTAAAAATCGCATTAAGAAATACTTTTAATTTTACAATGTGGACAAGAGTTTTTAGCAAATATTTGCTGATCTTCTATTTTATCCCCCTTATAACTTATACTATAGCGTGTGAAATAATTGTTTCTTAGTATTCCTGTATTTAACCACTCAAGTAATATGTCTACAGTTAAGCTTGCTATAAGTAAGCTAGAAGATATCGCATAAGGTGTATAGGCTGCACATGCACCTAATCCTAGAATCTTTCTATAGTTAGGATCATTCAAAGGATCTAGATTGATATCATAATCATTTATTCCTGATTGATGAATGCAGCTTATACAACCTCCATTTTTTTCATAAAAGTCAGGTTGATTCCATAAAGCTTGAACACATTCACCATTTCCATAAATCCATAAATGTAAGAGATTTGGTCTCGTATCTACGGGTAAAATAATGATTCTTTCATTTAAATATTCTGCAACTTCAATTTGACCAGTCGCGTCAATTACTAAATCGTAATTACTAAAGTCACTGATATCTCCATTCTCTATTTTATTAATACTTATGGGTAGAGATTTTATATTAGAATCCTCTTCAAGATTTAAGTTTTCTTTTAAATGAGAAACTATAGCAGAAGCTTTATTTGAACCAATATGTTTTTTCCCTAATAGATGTCTTCCAATGTTTTCAATGCCATAACAATCTTTATCAACAATATAATATTCATTATTGCTAGTTCCAGCACCAATTTTGGTTAATGCATCGGCTACATACCCTCCAATAGCACCAGCTCCTACTTGAAGAATACGTAAACTACTTAAGTTTTTAGCTTTAATTCCTTCTAAATTTCTTTCAACAATATCTTTAATTTTATAGTTTTGTATATAGATGGGTAGAACTTCTTCATTTAAAAGTGAGGAAATAATATCAATATTGCCCTGAAGAACTTTCCTATAATTTTTCTTCCATTCTACACAAAATGAAAATATATGTTTCTGGTAAACTAAGGAAATATGAATCCGCTTATTTTTGAACTCCTGTGATAGATAGTATTTAAGAGTTCTTAGATGTCTGGGATCTAAGTGATTAATAAGATTTAGCATCTTTCCAAAAGTAATTTTTCCATTCTCATCAAAATACTTAGATAAAAGCGGAAAATTTAAATGATTAATTGTGATACCAATAAAATTTATTTTTACAGTTTTTTGAATGTTATCCTCTCTAGTGCTTTTGTAATTTAAGGTCGTCTGATTAACTCCTTTTTCATTCTTGAAATCTATAAATAAGTCGTCGGCTTTAAATCGATCTTCATATTTCTCGGAAAGTATCATCCAAGTTGGTGCAATTTCTTGATTTATTTCATTAATTAGTGTTTTTAAGTTTATTAACTTTGATAAATTAGCTTTAATCTGTTTTTCAATAAAAAAAATGATTTGTGTTAAATCTTTTCTATTTATTTCTACTTTATCATGTAAGGCATAACAAAAATTATATGCTTTTTTTTCATCATAAGTGAAGCTGGGTTCTATTAGGAAATGAGGCAAAGGTAATTTAAAGTGCTTATATTTTTGACCTATTAATTTTAGATCATCTTCAAATAAATACACACTAGGTGAGATGATAAAATCCCAGTCACTAAAAAAAATAGCTAATTTTATTCTAAACTCATCTATTTTTATTTCTTTTATCCATAAATTTTGATTAAATTTTTTTTTAAAATTAATATTAAAAGGATCAACGAGTACATAACCTAATTTAGAAAGACTCTGTGCATTTTTTAGAGTTATCAAGTACCAATTCCTAACTATTTTGAAGTATGTAATACTTCTTATTGTTTATTAAACAAAACCAATCTGCTGTAGCGTTATTATTGCCCGCTATCCAAATTAATTTAGGAAATAAATTGAATTCTGGATTGTGAATTAATTTGTTCCATCCTTGATAGTCTGCAAAAGATGGAGTAGGAGTGGGCTCTGGGTGTGTATGCCATTCACCAATATATTGCAATTGCCCATCCGAAATCTCATGTATTTTATTTAAATATAATTGGTGATGGGAAGACTTTCTATGGAAACTGACACGCGTTCTAATATCATCATGAGCAGGAGTACTAATATCAATTACAGTTAGAGATTTTTCACGAATTTCACCAATGATTATTCCACAAGATTCAGGTTTGTGCTCTTGTAATAATTGTCTATGTAAACTGATAGTGTGAAGTGCACTTTCCGTCAAATGCACCTCATAATCTAACTCTTCTGAATATAAATCTAAACTCAAACTTATCCGCCTCTTATCGGTTGAATATCAGCAGGTGTAGAAGTCCTTAAAGGAGGATTAGGATCAGGATTATCAATCTCAATATAACTTTCGTCTGAAGGAATCCTATTACCAAATTTTGTTTTCAAAAATGAGATAGATGTTTTTGGTCTCTCAATTTCTTTAGCAGTAGATACAGTTTGATAGAGTTCTAAAGCAAGACTGTATGCCATTTGCCTATCATTTTCAGGAATTCTATTAAAATCTTCATTTGTATGTTGAGGAATTGATGGTTCCTTTACTTCTCCTAATAGTGCTTTAGGTAAGTATTCCAACACACTTAATAAAGCAAGATCATCTCGTTTATCGAAAAACTGATAATATTTATTAGCAATAATCATTAGTAATATTGAGCTAGGGCCACCGCCTTCATTATATTCAAAATCTCTCCATGCTTTTAAATAACGAGCAATATATCGTAATTGTCTTCCATTATCAGGTTGAGTTGCTAATTGATCAGCATACCATTTTCGAATTAATTCACAGTCACTATCTTTCCAACTACCATCTCTTAATGCCATATGGATTTTAGTGATTTCATCAAGTCTAATTAACTTAGATTCGTTTTCAAGACCTTCGGCAGCATATTGATAACCTTTAAAAATGTACTTATCACCGATATTAGCTGATTTGGCTGAATCAAGAGCCATAAAATTTTGTTCCACTAAACTATCAAACATTCTGTCAGGAACAATATATAGTGGAACATCCATATGGGCATTGCTATTTAAGATTAAACGACAACAAGTATTTTTATCATCGCATAATTTCCAACCCTCTTTTAGAGCTAATGGAGCTAGCAAGCTTTCAACAGCTTTAAAATAGGCTTTTGCAACTTTATCGGATCGACCAAATGTTAATAGGGAGGATGGTAAATATATTCCATAATCAATATCCATTTCTTGATTAGGATGAGCTGGTTGATTACAGGTTCCGTATGCCCATGAGCCTTGAAGTCGAAATTTAGGTTTAATAATAGTTGGATCACCAGCATTATCGATAATAAAATCTCTCATCCCTTCTTTAAGAGTTGATCTTACTTTCTGTCTACAATCGTTTAAATAATCTCTTTGAGATAATGTAGGTTTTATTTTTGTAATAAAACCATCCTCTTTTGCTCGAAAAGTTCGATGTAAATTACTTGGCATGTTAAATTTTCCCCATGTTTTGTTGTGGACCGTAATACCACTCTCTTTGTTTTTTAGGTTGTTTAAAATACTCACGTATAAAATCTTTACCTAAAGCGACTTTAGCCGATTGAAATCCATTACCTTCTAAAACTTGACGGGCTTCTTCAGTAGTTTCATCTAGACCAATAAATTGAGCAGAGGACTGTACTATCTGTTCATCAATTTTATAGAAATGATTAGGGAAAGGTTCCATTCTGTGTTTAACCATCTGTTCCATAAACTGTTGTTGGCTACTAAGTACTAGATCAATAATATTTGGAGCGGCATCAAAAATAGATCCTTCTCCCCAATCTAAATAACCACCATTTTTTTTCGTACTTGGATTTAATTGTTTTTTAGATGATAAAGTTCCAATTGATAATATATGAACATCATTTAGATTTTTTTTGAACATATAATCAGCTTCATGTAAACCAATTAAACTTGGATCATTTGCAAAGAGTCCTCCATCAACATACTCATTTTTTCCAATTGTATGTCGAGGGAAATAGGTGGGCGCTGCTGAAGTCGCCAAAGCAATATCAACTATCTTTGTTTTCCAATCCGTTGTTAAGTTTTCATGATGTGGAGTTTTAAAGGTTATCGGACTACCTTTAGTAAAATCGATGGAAGGAATAACGACTGGACATTTTAGTGTGCCTAAAATGGAACTCCCAAACCATGTCTCTAGGATAGATTTCAAAGATTCATTTGAATATTTAGAACCCGTAAACTTATAAAAGGGTTTTGGTTCAAAAATTTTATTTCCATGTTCTCTAAATAAATCCACAATATCGGATACACTGATACCATAAGCAATTGCTAGAGCTACAATCCCACCAACAGAAGTACCTGTTATAAGATCAAAACAATCAGCCAGAGACTCATGTCCCTGATCCTTTGCTTTATCTTCTAATTCTTTCAGAACACTTGCAGTATATAAACCACGATACCCACCGCCTGATAAGGCTAGAATTTGAAATCTACTCATTTTATTATTTCTCAGAATTTAAATTTTTATATAGGGTTAGTTTTTAGGAATTCAAGAGAATAAAAAATTATCTTTGAAAAGTTAATGCATCCCGTATTTTGTTTAATTTATCTAATAAATTTGTTTAAAAAAACTAATTAAATAACTGCATTTAACAAAGAGTAGATTGATTGTAATTAGAAATTTATTTTTTAAAATGATATAGTTAATGAAGTGTGTGGATTCTTGATGAAACTGCCTTCAAAAAATCTACAACATAAATAGTAGGAATTGTCTTGGGAAATCTAATGCCATTATCATTTGAAAATTTAATATCGGAATCTCTGCTAGAGATATGTCGAAGTAGTACTGATGATTTTACAGGTACGGGTATTGTATATTATAAAAATTTAAATAACTTACCTTTTATTAGTTTGCATAAAGATAATTTACCTGAAGATTTTAAATTTACTCAATTTAATGATTTAATATTAGAAATATCTAAAATAATATCAAATTTTCATGATGGATTTCATTTTTATAATATTGAAAATTCTGAATTAACACATATTTCTCAATATATATCTCCTTTATTGACAAAAAATGATTCTAGTAAAGTTCAAGATATTTTGCCTTGTGGTGCACGTGAAATGACAGCTTTTTTGGCATCAATGGTTGACGGTATTTTTTGTGTTGGTTTAATTAGTGCTAATAAGAGCGTTAAAATCTTTAAAAATGGACTTATTACTTTTCAAAGTGAGGCAATATGAGTTTTATTGTTTTAACTTTTAAAGAGCTGAAGAAAGTAATTTATTTATTTTTATTATTAGTAGTGCTCTTATTTCTTCTTATAAAAATAACTACAGAATTTTTTTCGTATAATTTGATGGTTACTCAGATTTTGACACCTTCAATAACATTCTCTTTTTTTATATTAGGTTGGTTGTTAAAATCTTTTACTCTTAAGCATGAATTTATCTCTAAGATTATTGGTAAACCAATAATTCATGGTCTGTGGAAAGGCAAACTCGAAAGTAACTATCTAGTTGATGGAAAAAGAATAGCTCCTATAGAGATATACTTCTATATAAAGCAAACCTTTTTAACTACTACAATAAAGTCTTTTACTATAAATCAAACTTCTAGTTCAATAATCACAGCTTTATCTATTGATCCATCTAATGACGATAAAAAATTTATATACACTTATAAATTTTATCGAGTTAAAAATAGTGAAAATAAAGTTACTTTTGGTAGTGGCGATCTAAAGTTAATCAATAATGATAAAGAATTGGTTGGAATATACTGGACTAGTGCTGATACATGTGGTGAGATTGACTTAAAATTGGTAAACAGAAAATGTGAAAATATTGACTCATTTGAATCAGCGGTTTTTCATCATAAAAAAGTAAGCCCTTAGATAGATGATAAGATGAGAAAATGGTAATCAAGAAGATGATTACCTTTTTCTAATTTAATTATTCTTAGAAGGTTACTTTCCTATTGATATAACCCATTTACCACCTTCATCATTTATATAGTATTTGTATTTATAATTATTGCAATTTACTCGAATTGTCTTTTCATCCCTAGTTTGTGCCATTGAGCTGACACTATCACATTTATAATCATTAAGCCTTATAAATGCGATTACAACCTTTACTTGATCTTCATTGAGTTGATCGTCAATTAGTGCATCTTTTTCAATTAAGTTCTCATTTTTATTACTATTTTCTTTTGTTAAATTTTTATCATTTTGAATATCTTTATTGTTATTTGGAGGAGAAGAATCTGTTTTTTCATCTGAAGTACTATGAGCGCTATATGAATCATTGGTAGAGTTATCTTGGAAACTACTATTAAAGAAGAATATTGAGATAATAAATATTAAAAGAAAAATCCAAAACAAATTAAAAAAGTTAAAGCTCTTTTGGGTTCTTGAGTTTGAAATAGTATCATTTTTATTATTATGATTTAGGTTTGGTAGAGGTGGAGGAGTAACAGTTGGAGGCCAACTTGAGGATATAACTTTAAAACTTCTCTCTATAGGGAAACCGCATTGAGGGCACGTTTTTGCTTTATCACTTATTTCTCTTTTGCACTCTGGGCACAATATTAAAGCCATAATTTTCCCCGTAATAGTTTAGGTATAGCTATGTTTATGAAAATGTTCATTAGGTTATCTAATTGTTTTGATCGTTTGGAAAACTAGTAGATAGCCTAAGAATTAAACATAAAGGATAGTATTTTAATATACTTGTACCTATTTTGGGTAAATTTAATTTGTACCATAAAAAGGTACAATGACAAATAGTATCCATACCAATGAGATGAGTGCTTTGTGTGATTGGCTTAAAGAGCAACGTATTACACAAAAATTAACTATGCGGGAATTATCAGAACGCCTAGATAAGCCTCATTCATATGTACAAAAAGTTGAGCAAGGCGAACGGCGTTTAGATGTCGTAGAATATATTTGGTACTGTACAGCTCTAAAGATTGATCCTCATATTGGTGTGCAACTTGTCTTGGCAATAGTAAAAGATCAATAAATTTATCCTTTTAAGAGATTTTGACTTGTATCACATGGTGTATCATAATTTTTTATATTTAAATTATTTATTTAAAAATTAGTGACTTATATTTTATTTCGGTATTGGATATACCTACCAAGATTTAAAGTCATATAAACTCGATAGCTTTATATGACTTAAAAAGCCCTAAACTATAATGGTTTAGGGCTTTTTTTATTGGTTTAATAAATTTCTTAACCGAGATCGCTTCTAAAAAAATAATAATTAAAAAGTAAATCCTTCTTTTTGTAAGACCAAGCTAAGGGAGTTAAAAATAATGATATCTAAGCTTTTGAATATAATTTCTTATTTGAATACATTGAAATAAAGCTTAATAAAATAGTTGAAATAAAATGTTTTAGTAAAATTTTTGACCAGTAATTACGTGAATAGTATTTTAAATTTTTTATTGGTCATAATTTAAAAAATACCAATTGGTAAATGTAAGCTATCAATTATAATCAATAAATTTACTTATTTTTTAATTATGTTATTATGCGCCCTCATTTTGGTAAGCCGAAATGGCTTATTAGAATGATTTTTTAAATTTATAAAATTGGAAACTTCATGTTAAATATAACTAAATATATAATAGTTTTAGCTTCAATATTCATGGTAACAACTAGTTATGCTGCTAGTGCTTTGGATGTATCGCCAATTTGTAAAAAAGTTGGTAAAGATCTAGATAGCTATATAAATAGAGGGGCGCATTGTTTAGAGTCAGAACCATTTGAAATTCCATTGACTGATGCAAAAGGATTAAATGTAGGTACTGCGAAAGTAGTTGCATATGTTTATTCTGATAATCCAAAAAATGCATTAACTTGGACATTCAAGTATAAACTGCGCACAAAAATTATAGGGCAAATTGGTGATTCTCTAAAAGTACGACCTGAGTTGTACTGTTATAACTGTACAACAAAGACTGTCTACGGCAATCCAATTAATTTAGTAAATGGTTTATCTTTAGAATCTACCACTACTTTCACCCCATCTAGCACTGAATTGGCTTCTTCAAATCCCTTATTTTTATCTCCAAGTATATCTTTTCAAGTTGTCAAAGCGAACGCTTCATTTAATGATGCGGCAAGTTATGAACCAGGGATTTATAGTCCAGGTGTTCGCTGTGACATAGGTAAAGCTAAGGCAAATACGAAAGGATGTGTATATCCAGATGTACCTCCTGTTCTTACTACAATTAAAATTACTGATCCAGATGTAGATGAGTCTGCAAAGCATATTAAAGAAGCATTTGCGGCTGGACAGCCAGGTAAATTTATTGCAGGTTCAACCAATTCAGTTTTTCCTAGTTCAAGTGCATCTGCCTTAACTCGGTTACGAGATGCTCAAACTCGTAAAGATAATCGTGCCGAATCTGTAAAAATGTGCAAAGTCAAATATGGACCAACGGTCGGTTCAAAATGTTTCTTTACAGGTGATTCTGATGAAGTTGCAACTGATTGCGATTGTGATGAGTTCCCGTTTGCAGCTACTCATCAAGGCGGCACAGGTGCCTCAGTGAAAAAAATTGATGCATCTGATAACCGTAGAGCAGGTAGCCGCTTAGGGTCTTTCTTTAATACCGAACGCGTTTTAGATGGTGATAAGTTCTTTATTAATGTTGATTAATAATTAAAATTAGCGAAGTACCTCCTATTTGAGGTACTTCTAGGATCTATATTTATGCAAAAAAAACTTCCAATACCAGATAACTTACCAAATCATTTAACGGACATTTTTTATCATATCAATATAAATTTGCCTAAAGGTGATTTAAAAGAAACTGTAGAGCTGGATAAAGCAATAAATCAAGTTAACGCAAGTGATGTATATGCTTTACAGGATTATCCTCTGCATAATTTATCTGAATATGCGGGTTGGGCTCTTAACTCAGAAACAACTCAATCTGCAAGTAAAGATAGTCCTTTATTAATTACTCATTGGTACTATTGGGGACAACAGCTTTATAGATCTATTAATCCGTATAAATTAGATCTAAAAGCTCCAAGTTTGTTAGAAATTCCTGCCTATACAAAATTACCAGAGTCTTTAGATTCAGTGGTTGCTGAACAAGATGAAAGATTAGATCTTTCTGATACCGATGCTAAAAAGATTACTGGTTCTATTCCTGCCATGCATGGTGTTATCCCAAAGGGCAGTATATTTAAACAAGGCGATGTGATTTTAAAAAAAGATGAGAAACTGACTCCTGAAAAATTAATTGTTTTAAGACGAGCTGGAATCAAAGAATTATCTATATATAAAAATCCCAGAATTCTCATTGTAAGTATGCATTCTTTTGATAAAGAAGAAATGAGTGAGGAAAGTTTGTATGTTAAAGATGTCTTGAAAACATGGGGCTATGAGCAAGTAGAAATCAAATCACTCAAACCTGAACGTTTTGATGCTGCATTTAATAATCTTAAAAAAGATAATGACCCAGCTTTAGATGACTCATTAACGACGAGCAGGGACGATTATATAAAATTCTTTGAACAACAAACTTCAAACTTTGATGTCATTATTTGCTGCACATATCGAAATAATCGTTCTTCTTTATTCCAGCTTGAAAAACTTCCAATCTTTGATCAAAGCAGCATGTCATCAGCCTTGAATACACGTTGTATGCCAGCTAATGAAATTAAAATTCTGAAAGGCCAAGATAGGACTCCACCTAGCCGTGAGACTGTGCAGATATATGATGAAAGCGGTAATCATAAAGGTATGCGTGTAGTCATTACAGAAGACAAATCGACCATCATTAATTTACCAGGTGACCTCCAAGATATTACGATTCTGATGCATGCTTTTGTGAAATATATTTTGAATAAGCACATCTCAAACTTTTTTGATCATGCTTACTTTAAAGGTAAAACTGACATAGAGATTATTCCTGATGTGACAAATAGAAAGTTGTTATGGGGGCACTATAAGCTTCAAGAAAATGGGGAATATGTATTAGAAATTATTGAGCAACAACAGTCATATCAGATAGAGCCATTTGTTAAAGCGAATTGTATTGTGATAGTACCTTTTCAAGAGCAGACAATTGCAAAAGGCACTGATTTATATTTTATGAAAATAGATTAAGTCTAGTTTCTATTTATAACTTAATTGAGCGGTGTAACTATTAAATTTTTAAATGGTTACGCCATCAAAACTTTACTCTAAAAAATTGTAATTCCCTAAAATCCCCATCTTTATAAACCCTTCTTTAACAATAACTATCTCATTATTTATCCTTACTTTTTAATGATCTAATTTAAAACAAATGTCATTTTGTGTGCTTGACTGGTAAAGGGTAGAGCACTATCCTTTGCCTGCTGGCCACATTGCCAGCCGGCTTTGACAGGCTGAATAATAACTCCCGCATCAGAGTCATTCCTTCTGAGGAATAGTCTTGTGTGGTAGCTACTCGTTCCTTTCCCGTAGCGGTAGGACGGGAGAGGGACACCTTCGGGTGTGCTAGTTTGAGTTATTACTAGTCTGTCAACCTTCTTCCGTTCTCCCACCATAATTCTATAAATGTCTGGCAGAACTCCCAATAAAAAGGAGTTGGCTTTGCACATTCATAATTTCTTGGCAGCCTTTGCCAAAAGCTATAACGACACAACTTAAAAATTTAAAGCAGCTTGATGACCTTTAGGGTTTTCAGGCTTTAAGTCATTACGGCTCAAAAAACTTGCATTAACAATAAAACTTGAGATGTGCCACGCACAGTCTTTACGGCTTTGCTGTGCCTTTTTTTCTCCCAAAAAAGTATCTCGTTTAGAAACAACAAGAATTTATAACGGTAAAAATATGCGAAATTTAGTTCTCTCAACACGTGCGATCCAAATCATTAATACATCGATTCATTTATTTCACCATCACGGATTTCATAAGGTTGGGGTCGACCGAATCGTGAAAGAGTCTCACACTCCCAAAGCAACTTTTTATAACTACTTTCATTCTAAAGAGCGTTTTATTGAAATCTGTTTGATCGTGCAAAAAGAACGCTTAAAAGGAAAAGTAGTCTCAATGGTTGAGTACGATCAAAGTACAAACGTGAAGGATAAACTTAAGAAACTTTATTTCTTACATAGCGATGTAGAAGGGCCGTACTATTTGATATTTAAAGCAATTTTTGAAACGAAACTCAGCTACCCAAAAGCCTATATCACCGCAGTGAGGTATAGAACGTGGCTCATCAATGAAATTTATAGCCAGCTTAGAACATTTAAAAATGATGCGACTTTTCAGGATGCCAAATTATTTTTATATATGATCGAAGGCGCAATCATTCAGCTTTTAAGCTCGGAGGCGGCAATTGAACGGGAAAAGGTGCTGGATTGTTTTTTGGCGGGGTTGGTTTTTAGCTAATGAAAACCAATAGCTCTATGAGATCGAAAAGTTCTAAGCTATAAAGCTTCAGTAATAGACTGAAAATGTTGTTTTAACGTGTTTAAGAAAAGCTGAACCTTTTTTGGAATTTTTGATCCATAGGGCGTGGTTGCATAAAAATGAAGTTTTGTAGAAAAAATGTCTTGAGAGCAATTAATTATCACTCCCTCATCTTCATATTTTTTAGCCAAAAAATCCGGAATATATAAAATACCTTTATTTTTCTTACATAGATCCAAAAGTATTTCTATATTATTGCAGATTAGTTGAGGCGTCGAATTAATGATTTTATTTTCTAAGTCTGTTCTTGAATATAAAAATATATTATGTTTTCTTAATTCTTCTATACTTTTAGGTTTTCCATATTTTTTTAAAAAGGCAGCTGTTGCATAGAAGTTTCTTTTATAGCTATTTAGAATAAAAATATTTTCTTCTCTAACTTCCTCTTCAATTTTTAAAATAATGTCAAATTTATGTTCATTTATACCTAGTGCTTTTTCGGAAAATAATAAATCAATCTCGATATTAGGATATTGAATTAAGAAATTAGAAATAATATCTGAAAAGCAAGTTTGAATAAAAGCATGTGGAGCACTAACTTTTAATATACCCTCTGGGTACTTTTGGTCATAGATGAAGTCATTGGCAGCCAAATCTAACTCTTTAACAATAACTTTACAACGCTGATAAAACTTCTCTCCTGAGCGGGTGAGGTCCATCTTTCGGGTGTTACGCGTAAACAATGATGTACTGAATAAACTTTCTAGATAAAAAATTCTTTTAGAGACTTGATCTCGAGTAATACCTAAATTTCTAGAGGCATTACTAAAATTTCCATTCTCTACGACACTAATGAAAGTATAAATACAGTCTAGTTTATCCATTAAATTTTGAAAGGCTAACTTGGCGTGTCGCTAAACTATATTATGATCTTTTACTTATCAATCATTGTATCTTTTGAGGATACAGTTTGTATTTAAATAGGTATCTAGTAGTTTACGTTTATTTTTGATTTTATATATATTGTCTTTTATTTGGATTACTTGGTGGTTTATAAAAATATATAGGTGGTATTTTAAAATTAAAAAATTTTATCTGGTTTTAAAAAATTATTTTTAAGAGACTGGTTTTATATTAAATACATCGTTTTATTAATACTGGGGTGGATTTTTATAAATGATTAGAAATAAAGAATATCAATGAGGTAAAGAAATGAGTGACTTGATTAATAATAATCCAGTATGGGTTAAAAAGATTTTATCAATTCATGGATTGCTTCCACTTCTTCGAGTTGCATTAGTTTCAGCCTATTTGGTTGGTGGAATTAATAAGTTCATCGGTTTTCATGCGGCTATTGAGGAGCAAGCAAGTTTTGGTTTGCAACCGGCTTGGCTCTGGGCAGCCGCAGCGATTGTGATTGAAATTGTGGGTTCGCTCTTGGTTATTTTTAATCGTTTTGTCTGGTTAGGAGCAGGGGCTTTAGGCTGCTTAACCGCAATAGCGATGCTAGTTGCCAACGACTTTTGGAATCATACAGGTCCTGCATTTTTTAGTACGTTTAATAGTTTTTTCGAACACCTCGGTCTTATCGCTGCTCTGGTGATGGTCACTATTCTTTCTAATCAACAACCAAACAAACAATAAGCTACAGCATCTAATTCTAATAGGAGTCTTTTATGCGTAAATCATTATCAGCTTTGCTTTTAAGCACAATGCTAGTGGGCGCCAATGTTGCCATTGTTCCTCAGGTTTTAGCCAAGACAACAACGAGTGTAAAAAGTGAAGCACCCGGCGTAGCTCCTCAATACGATACAACACATGTGTATGTTAACCCCGAAGACTTCGATAAATTTACCGATAGCTTAGTAGCAACATTTGGGGGAACTAAATCTAAACAAGGCGTTTTTCAGGTCACTCCAACACCAAGCCAGACCATTTCCCAACTTGTATTGACCCCAGTAGGAACATTGTCTGTATTCGGCTTTAAAACACCAGTTCCACATCCTTTTGGCTTGGAAAGAACAGGCTATTTAGTCAAAGATATGGATGCGGCAGTGCAGTCTGCTAAAGCGAATGGCGCCGATGTCATTGTTGAGACATTTCCAGATCCGATCGGGCGTGATGCAGTCATTCAATGGCCGGGTGGCGTGAATATGCAACTTTATTGGCACACCACTAAACCGAGCTATAACAAACTAGAAACTGTGCCAGAAAATCGTATTTATATTTCAAAACAAAGTGCGGATTCTTTTGTTAAAAAATTCGTCAATTTCTCACACGGTAAAGTGGTTTCAGACAATCCTAAAGCGGCTGGTGTAGAAATTGGACGCCCAAATGAAACCTATAGACGTATTCGCGTGGAATCTGATTTCGGCAAAATGACAGTGTTGGTTACCGATGGTCATCTTCCTTACCCATATGGGCATGATATGACGGGTTATGAAGTCAAAAACTTATCTGAGACTTTAGATAAAGCGACAAAATCTGGTGCGACAGTCTTGGTGAATGCCTATAAAACAGATGGTCGCGAGGCCGCGATGGTACAGTTCCCGGGTGGTTATATTGCTGAAATTCATGCCGCTACAAAGTAATTTATTGCCTTAATGATTGATAAAACAACACTCATATTGCTTAAGGGCAATGTGGGTGTAAACGACTAAGTCTTTGCAATGACCTATTGATTACCGTGGAAAACTAGATGGCCCAGCATATTTCTAAAGATAGAAAATATCGAATTAAGTGCTCAGAAACTTACCGTAAAATAATTAAAATAAGTTTATTGCTGACGGGGAGTTTATTTTTTTATGAAGTTACTCATGCGGAAAATGAAGCTTCAAATACAAATGCATGTCCAACTCGTCCAAAAATCTCAACGAATCGCTGGCAGGAAAATTGGGATGTTTTAAAAAATCCATGTGTGCCAAAGAAAATAGGTGATGATTTTAAATATATACCTTTTGGTGATAATAATTATTTATCACTAGGGGCAAATATTCGCGAGCGTTTTGAAGTCAATAATAATGCGAGATTTGGTAGCGGAAATAATCAAGCCGATCGCTATTTAATTCAAAGATTACAAGTTCATGCCGATGCACGTATAGGTGATCATTTACAATTATTTACTCAGCTCAGTGATGCGCGAGCGTTTGATAAAAAGAATATTAGCAGTACCGATCAAAATAGACTTGATGTAGAACAAGCCTTTATTGCGTGGGTGAGTCCTTTAAATAATGGAACTTTTAAGTTTAGAGTTGGGCGTCAAGAGATGGCTTTTGACTTGCAGCGCTTTATTTCGAATCGCGAAGGGCCAAACGTTAGACAAGCTTTTGATGGCATTTGGTCTGGTTATGAATATGGCGATTGGAGAGTTTTAGGTTATCTCACTAGACCTGTTCAGATTGAAAAAGATTCAACTTTTAATGACCACTCGAAAAGCGATTTAAGTTTTAGCGGCTTTCGTGTAGATAAACAAAATGTATGGGGCGGTGAGTTATCTGGTTATTACTCACGTTATGAACGCGATAACGCATCTTTTACAAGCGTTAAGGGAAATGAGATTCGAGACTTATATGATGCTCGTCATATGGGTAAAAAGAATAATATTGATTGGGATGTTGAAGGCATGCTGCAACATGGAAAGATTGGTGGACAAACTATTCAGGCATGGGGACTCAGTAGCATTACAGGGTACACATTTGCTGAACAAGCTTGGTCACCACGTTTAGGCGTCCAGTTTGATATAGCCACAGGCGATAAAAGCGCCAATGATAATGAGCTCAATACCTTTAACCAACTCTTTGCAAATGGCTCATACTTTACTTTGGCGGGTTATAGTGGCTACAGCAATATCATTCACATCAAACCATCTCTTACACTTAAGCCTTCCGATAAACTCACCCTATTAACCGCATTAGGTTTTCAATGGCGTGAAACCACCAATGATGCAGTTTATTTCCAAGGCAATAACAGCATGGCGAACACAGCAGGACAAGGTTTAAGCTGGACGGGAGCATATATTCAACTAAGAGCAGATCAAAAAATAAATTCTAATCTGTCTGTTGCTGCCGAAGGAGTACACTTTGAAGTCGGAGACACGATTAAGAGAGCTGGAGGTAAAGACTCAAATTATCTGGGTGTTGAACTTAAATATGGATGGTAAATCGAGAAGAGAAAAAATATGGGCACAGATTTAAAGCAAACAAAAATTGGCTATTATCAAAATCTAGATATTGAACTGGTGACTTGGGACTGCACCTCGGCTGAGGTTGAACTTTCCTGTGCTTGTATTTTTGAACATGAAATGAATAACCGTTCTTTTTCTGGCGGTTTAGCACATTTAGATGAAGCACTAAATGGAAGGTTAAATGAAATACGGAAAAATAATTGGTTCAGTGCGAAATTGAACCATACTCTTTTAATAAATCAAACGCCATCGACCATACAAGCCTCTAAAGTTTTACTGATAGGAATGGGCGCTCCAGAAGAGTTTACGTTAGAGAGAATCAAGACCGCGATAAAAACTGTTGTAAAGACAACGCATCAACTGGAACTGAAAAGTGTGGCATTTGCCCCTAGTATTTTAGATACAGGTCTGAATCCTCCCTCTGGTTTAAATGAAGTAATGCTGCAAGCTCTCAAAGAGGAACTAGACCGACATCATCAGCTTCATTTGCAAAATTTAGTCAAAAAATCTGAAATTGAAAGATGGGTTTTTGATGCGGGTTTTCAAAATTATGAGGCGAAGGCCGAGCAATATATAAAGTCTTTTTCTAAAATTTTTTATAGCTAATATTTCAACTTATCAATAAACAACTTGTTTATTAAACATGACTCATATAATAAATGGGAACACAACAAGCATCTCTATAGCTTGATCTAGGAGGTCGTTATTTGAAGTTATTTATTATTATATTCATAGTCATTTTTTCTAGTATTGGGCTCATTTGTTTAATCGCACTACTCAGAAATTTAAAAAATTATTCACCATCTGGTGAGCATGATCATTCATCTACTTCAACACATCATTTTCACGATAATAGTCCGAGTCATCATCATAGCTCTAGTTATTCAAATGACTGTTCATCATCATCTTCAGATTCAGGCGGATGTGATGGCGGTGGTGGCGGGGGAGATTAAAAAAAGCCCTTTTATGCAAAGGGCTTTTTTATGATTTAAGGTAAATCGAACCAGATAAATTGACTGTCTTCAGTTGCGTGAATTGTCGCTTTATCTTCAAAAACTAAAGCATCACCTGCTTTAACTTCTTGATCGCCAATGCGAACTACACCCGAAATCACATGCACATAGTTCACTTTTTTAACCGTATCAACCGTTAACTCATGTCCTTTTTCCAATACTGCAGATTTTACTTCTGCATTTTGGCGAATATGCATTGGTGCATTTGCATCAGGTCCTGCAATTAAATGCCATTTGTTTGGATCTTTACGTGGGTCAAGATTAATTTGCTGGTAATTAGGCTCTGCATCTCTTTCATCAGGAATAATCCAGATTTGTAGTAAATGTACAGGCGTATCAGTGTTGTTGATTTCACTGTGGGCAACACCTGTGCCGGCACTCATAAGTTGCCATTCACCTGCTTTAATCTGGCCTTCATTTCCCATGGTGTCGCGATGTGAAATTGCACCATCTAGCACACAAGTTAAGATTTCCATGTTGTCATGGGAGTGCGTACCAAAACCATTATGCGCATCAATCTGGTCGTCATTAATTACACGTAGAGCGCTTACACCCATATATTTAGGGTCGTACCAACTACCAAATGAAAAGCTGTGATAAGACTCTAACCAGCCTGCTTTTACATGACCTCGATCTTCACTACGATGTAGATAAGCATTCATGATCTAATCTCCCAAATTTTTATTTATCTCTTGAGAAATATAGTAATGTTCTATGTGGGCTAAAAAATAGGTTAACTGCAACATGTCGTTGCATAATTGATATGGTCGTATAGTTTTATATTTATAGATCTATGTTGACTCATAAAAAAACCTGCACAAGGCAGGTTTTATTCAAATGATTGCTGATCTTAATTCGCTAAATCAAGGTCATCATATTCATTCAAGGTCTTACCTTGCTGAATATGTTTTTGATAATGTTGAGCACGGAGTATGTCTAGTTCTGAACTTGATACGCCATCTCTCCAATACCCAGCAATACGCACGTCATTTTTATTAAACTGTTTGTCTTCTAGAAAAAACTGGCGTAAAGCTCTGGCTTCTTTGCGTTCGCAAGCCGCCCAAATCGTAATATTGTCATAAGTTTTTAGCGCAAATGCTGCTTTTAAAAGAAGACCTTTTTGTGGCGTGTGATGTTCTTTATGGAACGAATGAATTTTGACGTGGTCATGACGGGGTAATTGGCTAGCAATATCTTTTTCAAAACTCTCAATGAAAATATCAGCACTTACGCCATTTTCCCATTCATTCAATATTGAATATAACGCAGGTACAGCCGTATCGTCGGCAAACATGACCACATGTTTTTTATGTATGAAATTGGGAATGAAATGAGGACGGGGGCCAATAAGCCCGATTTTTGTACCCACTTGAGCTGAATTAAGCCATTCCATTGCTGGGCTTAAATCTTCATGTTTAACAAAATCAATTTCGATTTGAGTGTTTACAGGATTGAACGAACGGACCGTATAGACGCGTGAGATGGGTTGTCCATCTGGCGGATTACTCACAATTAACCGAATTGCCAAATTGGGAGCTTGCCAAAGCTCTGGCTGTAATGTGTTGATTTTTCCTTGAATTCTGACAATGGACGGATACGGCGTATGGATCGAGACGATAGTCATCTCAAGCTGTTCCATATCTTGTAAATGGTCTTTTTCTTTTAGTAACTCGCCATATTCTTGTTTCGATTTTTCTGCAATTTTTGTCATACATATAACCCAAGCTTCATGATTACTATAGAGCGTAATAATTGATATAGATGTAGTCTCTCTATTCATTACGATAACTAAGTTAGCCCTAAATGTAAATAATAATCATTATTAATTGTGGTTTTTAGTTCATAAATATAGACCTCTAAACGATTAGACCTAAGGTTAAAAATTATCTTATTGTTTTGATATTTATGATTTTTCATAAATGACTTTTAAAACGAGAAAATTGATATTTCTCTTAATATTAATTGTAAATGATTATCATTTGTATTATTGTGCTGGGATATCTATTATTCGAACAAACAGCGATAAAGACGACATTTTTATAACTTTGTTTTGAATATTAGGTTGGGTGGTATTGCATAAAGAATAGGGTGAGGACCAAGATAAATGCTAAAAGATTTGAGTCAAAATTTAGGGCAAATGAATGATAAAAATAACAACGTAGAAAATTTCTTAAAGCAAATTTATGAAAATATTTTTGATCAAAATTCCAATCGAACAGCACTTATTTTTGAAGACCGTAGCATTAGTTATGCTGAGGTAGGGACTCAGGTCGCCAAAGTTATGTATGCGCTAAAAAAGCAAGATTTGGCGACAGGGTCAGTGGTTGCAATTTGTTTGAGAAAAAGTCCTGAGCATATTTATACCGCTTTGGCATGTGCGCTCACAGGCATCATTTGGTTACCTGTAGATATGGATTCTCCGCCGTCGAGACTGAACTATTTATTGACGAATAGTCGGGCAGATGTTGTGGTAAGTGACTTATCCATTGCTGGTGTTCAAAACCTAAATATTAATGAAATTTTATCGGCTACAACTGAGTATAAACCGAGCTTTAATGCCGAAATTAACCGACTTCCGGCATATTATTTATATACTTCGGGAAGTACAGGGACTCCGAAATGTGTGGTCCTAAATAATCAAGCCACTGAAAACACGCTACAACAAACGATCTCGGAATGGGGAATTACTGCTGACGATGTGATTATGGCGGTAACACCGTTTCATCATGATATGTCGGTATTTGATGTATTTGCTTCAATGGCAGTGGGCGCAACTTTGGTGGTGCCATCCTTTGAGCAAAGTAAAAATGCTGTTGCCTGGGCCAATTTAGTAGATCGTTACAAGGTTACGCTTTGGAGCAGTGTGCCTGCTATTGTCGATATGCTGTTCAGTGTAGCTCAAAAAGAACAACTACAGTCTTTGCGTTTAATTGCCCAAGGCGGCGACTATATCAAACCTTCACTCATCTCGAAGTTAAGAAAACAATTGCCTAACGCTCGTTTATTTTCATTAGGTGGACCTACCGAGACCACAATTTGGAGTATATGGCATGAAATAAATGAGGAAGATCAGGAAATTATTCCGTATGGAAAAGCTTTAGAAAATAACCATTATTTTATTTTGGATGAAAATCTGAAGCCTTGCCAAATGGGCGAGGTCGGTACGATGTATATGACTGGTTTGAATTTATCAAATGGTTATTTACTTGATGGGGAAATTTATTATAAAGATTTCGTTGAAATTCAAGTGAGTGAAAATGAAACTCAAACTGCTTTTCGCATGAGTGATCAAGGATATTTTAGGGAAGATGGAAATGTTATTTTTGCTGGACGTGAGGAAGGTTATTTAAAGATAAAAGGCGTGAGAATCTCTGCGGCCGAGGTTGAAAATGCTTTAACGAAGAACCCGTATATTCATAATTGTGTGGTGGTAAGTTGTGTACATCCAACGGCTGAAACTCAAGAGTTAGTCGCCGTTTATACCCTAGAAAATAAATACAAAACTACTCGCTTAAATAGCCCAGAATTAAAGAACTTTTTAAAAGTGCATTTGCCGAGTTCACATATTCCTTCGAAATATTTGGCCGTCGAAACCATACCTTTGACCCGAAATGGAAAAATTGATCGTAAAGCTGTGCAAGAAATCGCTCAGGGGAAAATTTATGTATCTTCTACGTTGTCTACAAACTCTTCTAAAACACAGCCATCAGTCGCTAGGGTAGGAGATTCGGTCTTATCGGTTTTCCGTGAATGCATAGCTGACAGCCAAGCTGAAAAAATGGATATTTTTTATAGAAGTGAAATATTAGCGATAGGAATTCGTCCCAAACAACTCATGAGTATTGCTCAGAAACTCTCTCAAAAGCTCAATACAGAAATTGATTTTTATACACTCATTAGCTGCAAAACAATTCAGGATGTGGTGAATAAAGTAGAGCAGCAAATAAAATAGAAAAATTGAAATGTGCTTAAAAGCAGAGTCGAGATGTTTGCTTTTAAGCACATGGTGGGTTTTAGGGCAACTAGATTTGAGCTAAGGTTGCCTTAATTTTTTCACAGATACTTTGCACTGTTGCTGTCGGGAAGCGGTGGGCTTGATACGTAATGATCATGCTTAACTGATGTTGTCCATCAATCACATTTTCCATAATTTCAAAATGTAATCCGAACATCGATTCATCACGTTCTGGCAAGATCTGACGATAAGGAAGATCTTGTCCCTGAGGTGTTTTGAGCGCGCCGTTTAAAGCGTTATTTGAATGGATATGAATAAACACATCAAATAACAGTCCTTCAGCTGCACTCATTCCTAATGCATTTTGAATATGGTTGATTGGAATATCTGCATAGGCCATCGAGGTATTAATCATTGTGCTGATATTGTGGAGCAATGATTGGAATGAATCTGCAGGGCTAAATTGTGTGCGATGCGCCACCATGGTCGTAAAGTAACCCACCGTATCAAAAAACTCGGGATCAGTTCGTCCAGAAGCAGAAGTACCAATCACAATATCTTTTAAATCGCCTTGTTGCTGTAACGCATTGGCGATAGCAGTATAGAGAACTGCGAAAATAGAAGAGCCGTGTTGTCTCGAAAATGCGAGGAGCTTGTCATGCATTTCTGGTGCAAATTTAAGTTCGAGCCATTGGACTGGAGGTTTTTCCTTTTCAGCATTTAATTCATTTTCTGAAACAGGGAGACTTAGACCTTTGGTTGCTCCTGTTAGCAGGTTAGTCCAATAATTTAGATGGTCTTGGTTGATGCCTTGCTTTTGCTGAAGTAAAGAAAAATCAAGAATAGATTGAGCGGGTGCCTTCCAGTTTGGTGCTTGAGTATTTGAGCGAGCAAGATAAGCATGCGCAAGGTCAGCCATAATCGTATTTAAAGACCATTCATCAATCACCATGTGGTGAACTAAGAACGATAGAGTTTGGCGGCCTTTAGCATTTCGAATTAAACGAATTCTTAAGGGAAGTTCACGGGTTAAATCAAATTTATATGAAGCTTCACTGGCAAGCGTTGCATCGTGACTTTCGGCACTGTTCCAAAACCATTTGAAGTGTTTAAGTTCAGATGTAGGAACAACCTGCTGATAGGTTTGACCATTGGCGCTATTAAAAATTGTGCGTAAACCTGCATGGCGCTCAACAATATCTGTAAAGGCTTGAAAGAAAATATCTTCATTAATTTCTTCAAGAAATTCTACGGCAAATGGCAAGTTATAAATTGGGCTAAAATCGAACGCAGAATAAGCTTGCCACAGGAAATCTTGAGCTAAAGTAAGCGGGGCTTTATCGACACTTTGTAAGGTGGTTTTTTCATTTTTTGCAGATTTAACGAAAGCATATTGGGCTAAGTCAGCAGCAGATGGAGATTTAAAGAAATCATTAAATTGAATCTCAATTCCATGTTTATTGAGTAGGTTTCCAATAATTCGTGTTGCTAAGAGTGAATGGCCGCCAAAATCAAAAAAGTCATCATGTTGGCTCATTTCTGGTTCAGCGAGAGTATTTCGGAACTCTTCTAAAATAATTTCTGAAACATAGGTTTGGTTAGGTTGTTGTGGCGCTTTTGCGAAACTTGTATCTAGATGATGTGAGATATCAATTTCCGTCATTACCAATGGCATATTATTGGGTGAATATTGTTGATATCGATTTTGTATGGCCTGAATGAAATCTGACTTTTGATAGCTTTCATCAAGAATAGGATGGAGCGCTAAAATAAGAAAATAGTCTTGTTCAGTTTCTACGAGACTTGTAAAAAAAGGTGGATGAAATTCTGCATTCCATGATTGCGCTTTTAAGGTAGCTACCTGTTCAAATACTTGTTCTGTATTGCTCTTTTTTAATTCTAGGCAAGCTGAATGGTCATCAAATGGATATTTGTATAAATCGCCTTCGTCACTAAATATATAACGGACATTTAAGTCAGGTGTAGTTTTAATAATGTCTTGAATTGCTTTAATCAGCAATTGAATGTCTAAACCTTGATTAACTTTCCACAGATTAAAACGTCGATTAACTTGTTCAGGCTGCTGTAATTGCAACATCCAGATATGTTCTTCGTAATCAGTAACCGAAAGGAGAGAGGGCGATTTGGAAAATTGTTCCAACATAAATGAATCCTGGTTTATCAAATGGCTATTTTCATCAATTTTTATTTCGCAAATTTTTACATTAGATTAAATTTCATATAATTCATAATGTTATAGATTTGCTTGTTTGCAAAAATTGACCTTTTTCTAATGAGTTGATGTCCACATGAACTGTACTGATGTAACAGTAGGGTTACATTTTACCTTTAAACATACTATAATTGATTCTCATTTACATCAAGATTATTATTTGCAAGAAGATGGTGCCAATTGAGAATGACGAATTTTTAAAATAGAAAATAAATAATAAGTAATTGATTAATATTTATTTAATTCGAAATTGGTTCGGCAAAAATAATTTAAAGATGAAAAAAACGATCCTAAGAATAGGGCTGTGATTTTGCCTATTCAAAAGGAACTTATTTTGTTGTCTCGATAAAATTGAGGAATTTTCATGAGAATATTCAATCATGAAAGGTTAATAAGCCCATCAAATATTGAACAAATTTTCCCTCGCTTTGTTTGGATGGGACTAAATTTGCAATTTGCATCGGCTTTATTACGCTCAAGTGGGGCACGCCACTGATGCGATTTAGCTTATTCTGTATTTTTATCATTTTATGTATTTGCTCGTTATTGCTCGGGGCTGAGCCAATACAGTGGTCTAACTTATTCTCTTTTTCTCATGAGAGTTGGCTCACTCTTACAGCCAGCCGTATCCCTCGTTTGATTACCATTGTGCTCACCGGAATCGGGTTGGCGGTCTGTGGTGTCATCTTGCAGCATATTGTGCGTAACAAGTTTGTTGAACCGGAAACTTCGGGTGGTTTAGATGCTGCCAAACTGGGAATTTTAGTGTCGTTAACTTTAGTTCCGGTAACCAGCACGCTGAGTAAAATGATATTTGCGATCATTTTTTGTTTTATTGCCAGCTTAATTTATATCGCAATTATCCGCCGGATCCGTTTTAGAAATACGGTTTTAGTACCGGTTATTGGTTTGATGTACGGCAGTGTACTGAGTGCCTTAGCTGAGTTTTATGCCTATCGCTTTAATATTTTACAAAGTATGCAAGGGTGGCTTTTAGGAGATTTTTCAAAAATTGTCCAAGGCCACTATGAAGTTATTTACATTATTTTTCCGATAGTTGTCCTGACTTATCTTTTTGCACACCGCTTTACCGTGATTGGTATGGGTGAAGAGATGGCTTCTAGCTTAGGGCTCAGTTATGCAGCTATAGCCGCGATTGGTTTAATACTGGTTGCCATTACAGTTTCGACCACAGTAATTACGGTTGGTGCTATTCCTTTTGTCGGGCTCGTGGTTCCCAATTTAGTCGCACTGAAATACGGAGAAAACTTAGCTAAAACCTTGCCCATTGTGGCTTTAGGTGGGGCGTCTCTATTACTGGTTTGCGACATTCTTGGTCGCTCGATTATTTATCCATTTGAAGTGCCAATCGGACTTACCGCAGGTGGTGTGGGGGGAATTATTTTCCTCATCCTCATTTTGAGGGAGTTCAGATAATGCGTATTACAAAGCTATGGACGATTTATCTAATTGTCATCTGCCTAGCAATAAGTTTTTTATTTTTAAACTCAGGGTTAGATTTTGATTACGTCATTCCTAATCGACTTCTGCGTCTTGCCACGATTGTGATAGCCGGTATTTGTGTTGCTTTTTCCTCGATTGTTTTTCAAACACTGGTCGGTAATCGTATTTTGACCCCTTCCATTATGGGCTATGAAGCGATTTATCTCTTATGGCAAGTTTTGTTGTTGTTTTTTTGGGGAACGCATGGATTAAGCCAGTTAGGGGTAAATGGTAATTTCTTTATCTCAATCGTTTTAATGCTGCTTTATTCGTGGGTAATCCATAAGTGGTTATTGCCATATGGCAGAAATGATGTGTTTCTCCTGTTGCTTTTAGGTTTAGTCCTTACGATGGTCGTCGGGACGGTTACTCAATTTATTCAACTCAAAATTAATCCTGGTGAATTTTCTGTTTTCCAAGGCCTTAGCTATGCTTCGTTTAATCGCTCTCAACCAGAAACTTTATTTTATGCCAGTGTAGCCGTAGTCATTGTTCTATTCCTCGGTAGAAAAGCACTCCCTGTTTTGGATGTTCTGGTTTTAGGGCGTGAGCAAGCCATTTCATTAGGCATTCATCATCACCGTTATGTCAGTTTCTATTTAGCTCTAATCGCTATTTTGGTTGCGGTATCTACCAGTCTCATTGGCCCGACAGTATTTATGGGCGTATTCATTGCCAACATTACTTATGCACTAGCAAGAAGTTATAAGCATAAATTAACGCTGCCCATGGGCTGTGCCATCACGATTGCCATATTTATTGCTGCTCAAATTTTAGTTGAGCACGTTTTTAATTACAAAACGACCGTCAGCATTTTGGTCAATCTGGTATGTGGCATTTATTTCCTTGCGCTGACGGTTCGTACCCGAGGTGTTGCATGATTCATGTCAAGAATATCAATAAGTCATATGGAAATAAGCCAGTACTGACTGACGTAAATGTTGAATTTCCTACAGGTCAGGTGACATCACTCATTGGTCCAAATGGAGCTGGAAAATCGACTTTGCTCATGATGATGGCACGTTTAATTGAGCCAGATAAAGGCGAGATTTTTCTTAATCATCAAAATATTGCGGATATTAAAACCGCTGTTTACGCCAAGCATGTCGCGACTTTACGTCAAGCACCCGGCTTTAATTTGCGTTTAACCGTAGAAGAGCTGGTTTCATTTGGACGCTTTCCCTATAGCCGTGGTGTTTTAACCGAGCAAGATCGTCAGGTGGTTGATGAGGCGATTGAGTTTCTTTCTTTAGAGCCGCTGCGCAAATCTTACATAGATGAAATTAGTGGTGGTCAAAGGCAAATGGCCTTTTTGGCGATGACGATCGCACAGCAAACAGACGTACTTTTATTAGATGAACCTTTAAATAACCTTGATATGAAACATGCCGTTCAAATTATGCGCGCACTCAGGCGCTTATGTGATGAACAAGGGCGCACTGTGATTTTAGTTATTCATGACATCAATTTTGCCACGAATTATTCGGACCATATTGTCGCGCTGAAGAACGGCAAGCTTCATTTCAGTGGGTTAACCGAACAAGTGATTACAGAGGCGCAATTAAATGATCTGTACGAGCTTGATTTTGAAATTACATACAGTGAGCGTGGCTGTATGTGTAATTACTTCAACTCATCTGGAGCTTGAATACATATGAACTGGAAGAAAAAGTATGGGGGAGTAGCCCTCATCATAGCGGCAGCTGTCACTCTACAAGCATGTGATCAAAAAGTTGCAGATACCACTCAGGCTTCTCAGAAGCTAGCAGAACCGATTACGGTGAAACATGCGCTTGGAACTACGGTGATAGATCATTTACCGCAACGCGTTGCCGTACTTGATATGAATGAAGCTGACTTTCTAGATCAACTCAATGTCCCGATTATGGGAATGCCAAAAGATTATGTTCCACACTTTTTGGAAAAATATAAAAAAGATGCACAAATTCAGGATTTGGGTGCAATTGTACAGCCCAATATGGAAAGGATATATGCATTAAAACCAGACCTGATTTTGATGACGCCATTACACGTTAATCAGTATCAGGAACTGTCAAAAATTGCCCCGACCATTCATTACGATATTAACTTCAACAACAGCGAGAGTAATCATATTGGTCTGGTTAAAGACCATATGATGACTTTGGGAAAAATATTTAATAAAGAAGATTTAGCCCGCCAGAAAGTTTCTGAACTTGATGAACAAGTGAAGCAAGTACAAGCCGTAACGGCCAATCGCCTGGAAAGAGCATTAGTTGTTCTTCATAACAATGGGGCATTTAGTAATTTTGGTATTCAGTCACGCTATGGCTTTATTTTTAATGCCTTTGGGGTAAAGCCTGCAAGTGGTGTGGTGGATACAAGTCTACATGGGCAACCTATTTCGAGTGAATTCATCAAAAAAGCGGATCCCGATATTCTTTATATCGTGGACCGAACTGCTGTGATGGAACATCGCTCAAACATTAATGCTGCCAGTGTTGAAAATCCATTATTACGTCAAACCAAAGCATGGAAAAACGGTCGTGTCATTTTTGTCGATGCCGATGCGTGGTACACCACGGCTGCAAGCCCAACCTCACTCAAAATAGTGATGGAAGATGTGAAAAAGGGCTATCAATAAATTTTTGGGCACATCACTTAGTTAAGTTTTACAGCATAAATTTTCACTATTTTGCTATGAATTTTAAGCAGATAGTTAATAAAAAATGAATCAAAACATTAAAGGTCTTTCAATGAACAACGTTAGCTATAACCGTAATTTTAAAACTGGGAATGATCAAAGAATTAATCACCGTTCTTTTGTATTAAATGGTGTTGCATCTGCACAAATGGCCCTTCGATTAGGCTATGCATTAGGCACCGTATTTGTTCTATGTGCATCAAACACCTATGCTGCTGTTATTGATAATTCAGTAAAAACTCTAGAACAACAAACTGCTCAAACAAATGTAGCAGCTTTACCAGCAATTACCGTAAAAGCTGAACAAGATGATACTTATGCGGGAGGGCAGGTTTCGTCGAAAAGCTCAGTTGGCTTTTTAGGTAATAAAACCGCTATGGAAACCCCGTTTAATACCATTGCGTATACAGAAAAATATATTGCAGATCAGCAAGCGAAAGATATCACTGATGTGATTGCAAAAACGGATCCATCTATTTTTTCAACTGGCGCTTACGGCGTAATTGCAGAAAGTTATGCTATTCGTGGATTTAGATCAAGTTCTGTGGCTGCTGGCCGCGATACTTCTATGGGCGGATTATATGGTATTGCTCCTTTATATCGCGCCTCACCGGAAATGTTTGAACGTATTGACGTGTTAAAAGGCCCTTCAGCAATGTTAAACGGAATGCCTCCAGGTTCAACTTTAGGGGGAACAGTTAATTTGGTTCCGAAACGTGCAGGAGATGATCCCTTAACTCGTTTTACAACGACGTATATGTCGGATTCACAATTCGGAGGCCATCTGGATATTGGGCGCCGTTTTGGTGAAAACAAAGAGTTTGGTGTGCGGTTCAATAGCGTATATCGAGATGGTGAAGGACCGATTAAAGAGCAGGAAAAAACCACTCATCTATTTTCACTTGGTTTAGATTGGAAAGGCGACAATGCACGACTTTCAGCCGATTTATATACTAGCCGTGACCATGCTGACGGTATAAATCGTGGTTTAACCATTTTACCGGGTGTTAATTTACCCAAAGCGCCAAATCCCGATACTTTATTGAACCCAACGTGGACGGTCTATAACACGCGTGATACGGGAGGTATGATCCGAGGCGAGTATGACTTAAATGATAAGTGGATGGCGTATGCAACGGCAGGTATGAGTAAAACAGAATATAACACTTTAGGTGCTGCTAAAACTGAAATACAAAACGAAGCGGGAGATATAAAGTTTAATATTGCACATTTAGGTTTCAAATATGAACGTAAATCTGCTGAAGTGGGTTTACGTGGTAAATTTGATACAGGTACTGTAAAACATGCTCTGGCATTCAATGCAACACATTACCGCGAAACGGATGACGAATCTGGTATTAGACAAGGATTTCCTGAGGGAGATCGTATAACTAATATTTATAATCCGAATTGGGGCAGTAAACCGAATCGCGTTCCTATTGCACCTATTTTTAGTAATAAAGAAAATTTAACAAGTGTTGGCTTAGCCGATACGATGTCGGTTCTTCAAGGTCAAGTCCAATTAACCTTAGGACTGCGTTATCAAAATATTGTCACAGAAAGTTTAAATGGGCAGGGCGTCCGAAATATTAACGGTCGTTATGATAAAAATGCTATTACACCTGCAGCTGCAATTTTGGTAAAAGCAAATGATCATGTTTCATTATATGCAAACTATATTGAAGGATTAAGCTCAGGGGGAACCGTACCTACAGGACAAAACTACGAAAATGAGGGGCAAATATTTTCTCCTTTTAAAACTAAACAGATGGAAACCGGAATTAAAATTGACAGCGGTAAATTCACCAATACGTTTAGTGTATTTCAGATCAAATCTAGAAATTCGTATGTAATTAAAAGTACCGATGAAAAAATCAAATCTATTTATGGCGCTGATGGAGAACAACGTAATCGCGGAATTGAATGGGGCTTTTATGGTTCACCTGTTGACAGTATTCGTGTAATGGGAGGATTAACTTATATTGATCCTAAAATTACAAAAACCAGAATTGAAAGCGAGTTAGGAAATGTTGTTGCCGGTGTTCCAAAAGTGCAAGCTAAGCTTGGTATTGAAGGTGATGTGTCGTATATCCCTGGCTTAACTTTGACTGCCAATGCGACAGCTGCGTCTAAACAATATATTTATAATGATAACTCAACTTCAGTACCTGGACGTGAAGTGTACGGAATTGGCGCACGTTATAATACGAAAATAGCTCAATTTCCTGTCACTATTCGCGGGAATATTGATAACCTCACCAATAAGTCATATTGGTCAATGCCTCAATTTACAAATTTAATGCTTGGTGCACCACGTACTTATTTATTATCTGCCACAATTGATTTTTAATTTGATCTAAAAAGAACATATAAAAAAACTGCCAAATTTGATTTGGCAGTTTTTTTATTAAGCGTTTTTATTTTGGTAAACCATAGTGCTGGAAAGAAGACTGTTTAGGAATTCGATAAGCATTACGCCCCAGTAATTGATTAATAATGACTGAGTTTCGGGTTGCTCCGATCCCTAAGTCTGGAGAACCTACACCTTGCTGAAAAATCTCGGCATTTTGAATGAAAATTCGACCTTGTCCTTTATCACAACGTAAAGCCGTAAAGTCTTCTTGAACAATACAATCATTTTTATCATCAACCGCTAAAATAGAACCTTTCATATTTTGGAACCATTCAGGCCAATCATGAACATAGCCTGTAGCTGCGACAAGGGCATCAGTTTCTAATTCGCAACGTTGATCGAGTTGAGTATGCAAACAGGTTAAACGCAGAGAACCCGATTCAAGTTCTTCAACCGATTCAACTTCACAGCTTGTGTATAGGCTTAAACCGGTTTTTTCACCAGCCACTGAACGCTCATAAAGTACATCATATATATCGCCAATGGTTGAGAAGCTAATCCCTTTATAGATCAGGCCCTGACTAGCAGCAATATCGCGGCGTTTATCTCTAGGCAGGCTTTGGAAATATTGCATATATGCAGGGGTAAAACATTCTTGCCCAAGTTTAGAATATTCCATTGGGTGAAAGCCGGCAGAACGTGTGATCCAACGAATAGATGCACCTGCTTTTACTTGTTCTGGTGTAAGTGAATTAAATAAAGCAAGTACACATTCTGCTGCACTCTGGCCCGAGCCAATAACTGTTACTTGTTTACATTGATTGAGTTGTTCCTGAATTTTCGCAAACTCCGCAGAATGTTTTACCAAAGGGTGTTTGCATGTTTCAAGCCACGTAGGAATTCGAGGTTTAGTTCCAATACCAATTGCCAGATTTTGGCTTATATATTTTTGTTTTTCGCCCGAAGCTGATTCACTTTCTATAATAAATTTATCGAGCTTGGCGTCATATTCAACATGACTTACGTTTTCTCCAAATTGACAATCGGGTAATTGTTTTGAAGCCCAACGGCAATAATGGTCATATTCACGGCGTGGAATTAAAAAACTGTCGTAATAATAAAACTGATGCAAGCGATCATGTTGATGTAAATAATTAATATAGCCTAAGGGATGGCAAGGATTGGCCATAGTAACCAAGTCGGCAAAGAAAGGAACTTGTAATGTCGTACCTTGCAATAGCAACCCTTCATGCCATCGAAATTCTGGTTTGCGTTCTAAAAATACGCTTTTGATTTCGGGATGATGAGACAAAAGAGCAGCTAAACCTAAGTTGAATGGCCCAATACCAATTCCGGTAATATCTATTTTTTTCATGTTTATACTTTATCTGTTTCCAAAATGATGAAAGTTCAAAATACGAATTAATGTGGTGTTAGTAGTTTCTCTACATCAGCAATATTGCGACATTGAATAAGTTGAACAGGTGAGAGCTGAATCGCGTATGTTTCATTAATACGTATTGAAACGGCCTTTAAATGATGTGGACGTAGCCCGAGATGAGTAAAATGAGTTGAGTTGTCCACTTCCATATTTGGCGTGTGGCCTATCACTTCTAAGTAAATGTCGAGTAGTTGATTTTGCTGTTTAGCATTATTTTCAAGTGGTATAGATGAATGATCGGACTCATTATTTTTAAAATATAGTCGTTTATTTTGAAGCTCACAGAAAAAATTGCTGAGATCAAAACTGAATATTTCTGAGTCAATAATTTGCTTGATTGCCAATTGTAGTGCATCCAAGAAATCGTCAATCATGTTGGGTGGGAATGCTTCTTGGGCATAATCAATATCGAAAATTAAAGCGCCGTCATTTCTTGTGCTAAAGCGAATATCAATTGCAACTTGAGGGGTTTGGGTCAGTCCATCTAGTTGCTGAATAGGGTGAGATTCAGATAATACAGGCCATGACAAACCATTTGTAATTACAATCGGCAATACTGGAGCAGTGCCAACTTTTTCAAATAATAGTCGAGCGAGATCAACGCCTGAAAAGGAAAGATGCTGTAAACCCTCTAAAACTTCAGTTTGCAAGCGGTTTGCTTGTTCAGCAAATTGATCTAAAGCTTTCCACTCAACTGCAATAAACGTAGAGCTATTTGAAAATGGTCCGGCATAGAGGGGAAGTGTAGGAACAGCAACGCATAGAGATTTATCCGTGCTCCAATGAGATAGCACTTCCAAAATAAGCGCCATGATGATTGAGTTTTTAAACAGTGAATGTTTTACGCCAATTTTAGACAACTGTTTAAATTGATCTTTTTCTATAACCAAACTGTTACGTTGGTAACGTGAAGTCGGTAAATGCTGTAAGGGTGTTTTCCACGGAAGCGTAGGAATAGCCGATAATTTAGAAAATTTTCTTTCCCAGTAAGCCATATCTGTCTGATGAACAGATAAGCTATTTTCCACTTCATTTTCTTCTATTTGCGTTTGGATATCATGTTGTTGTCCATCGAATAGCTCTAACATAAGTGAAGCTATAGATCGGCCATCTAAAATTAATGCATCAAAGCGGACAAAAATCGTTAGTAGATTATTTTTTAATAAAAAGACGGTGATATTCCAAGGCGACTGATTTAAATCAAATAGCTCATGCGTATAACTATTTTTATAGGACTCGATGTGGTGAGATGCACGTTCAGGTTCCCATGTAGTTAGGTCTATTTCTTTTAAATTGACAATCACTTGATTGCTTACATATTGTACTAACCTATTTTTATCAATATAAGTTCGTAAGCTGTCATGCCGCCGTACCATTTCTGTCAATCGTTGTTTTAATAAAACAAGATCCATCTTGCCGTGATACTGCCTAAAATCTTGCATGGCAACACCACCTAAAGGAAGGGCTTGAGTTCGACCTAATAGGTAGGCTTGCTGTAACGCATTTAATGGTTTTTGGGACGTACGATCTGATAGAGTATTTTGTGCTGAGCTTATAATTTGTGTATTAAGTTGCTCAGGGTGTGCTGCAAGATTTTTAAGTAAATTTATGAAAGATTCAAATAAATTCGTGATCCATTCTTTGGGTAGAGCATCTAAACGGATGTCCCAATTAACTAAAATACCGTCATCTACATGAGCAACTTGTGCATCAAGTGCAACTTGCGGTCCTTGTGAAATGACCCAATTCATTGAGCCAAAAACACGGCGGACACGTTCGGAAAGTAAATTATCATTTTCTAAATCAAGTGCCGCTGTAAATACCACGGGAGCAATCTGTGCACTACCATGATAACGGGATAGGTCACGTAGAACATTAACACCCGAATAATGTGAATGCTCTAATAACTCAAGCATTTGATTTGCTATTTGTTTGCAGAATGCGGCTAAGGTAGTCGTCTCATTCATATCGACATCAAGGATGACTAAATTAGCAAAATCACCAATAGTGCCTTCGACATTTTTTAAAATCGGCTCACGCCAAAAAGTAGGAATATTTAATCGGAAGCTGTGATCTTTGGTTGCATGACCAAGCGTATATGCAAATAAACCTAATATCAGGTTGGTCACGGTAATGTGTTGTTCTCTAGCAAGTTGTTGTAATGCTTTTCGTTCTTCCGGCGATAACCACGTACTTAAACGATCACTTTTTGCTGTTTTGAATTCTTGATGAATGAAAGGTAGAGACGGAGCAGGGCTAATATGAGGCAGACGTTGTTTCCACCATAAGCGGTCTCGTTGGTTTAATTTTTTTAGGTCAGGGTCTGTCCGTTTTTTTTGATACCAGTCAAAAAAATTAGGCGGACGGGAGATTGATATTTCTGGGTCTTCATAAAACAAAGAAAGATCTTCCATCAAGTTCAAAAAACTGGACGGATCTATAGCAATCATGTCCGTATCTACATGAAAACGGAAAATATTATTTTTAAGAACACTTACAGAAAATCTTGCAGTTTGACCCTGACTTAAATCAAGTTTTTGATGGGTCCATTGCTCGCGTTTTTGCATGAGCATTTGCTCAATTTGATGATCGCTAAGCTTTGAAAAATCATCGACTTCTAATATCTGTTGAGTCTTCTCAGCTATGATGTTTGCGATGCCATCGGCACTCAAACTTAATCTCAAAATAGAGTGTTCTTTATAAAGTCGTTGAAGTGCTAAATGTAATTTTTGTAGATCAATAAATTGACCGTCAAATTCTGCATAGAGGTGGGCAGCAACCCCACCTAAAGTTGCGTTGCCAGAGCGACCAAACCAGCAGGCCGCTTGCATCGAAGTTAATTCACACATTGAACGATAACTCGGTTGACAAATTAATCTTGTTTCAGCATCATACAAACAAATGAAAATGATTACCAGTTGCATTTGTTAATCATTTCCAATTTTGCTGTGAATATATAGCTTGTCCGTCTTAAGAATTTTCTTTTGTCGGTATTCAAATTAAATATTTATGCCGATATGTAAGAAAATTTACGAAGAATCAATAGCTTGATAACCATTAAATTAAATTGAATATTTAGAATGTCATGAAAAAACAGTTGATTGAGTTTGTTCGCTGGTCTCCAGAGAGAGCGCAACACTATCGAAATAAAGGTTATTGGATTGACCAACCTTTGACGCGCATTTTAACGGTAGGGGTTCAATTGCACCCGCATTCGCCAGCAATTATTTGTGGTGAGCGTCAGTTGAGTTATATCGAGCTGGACCAGCTATCAACAAATTTAGCTTCTCGACTAGCTGAAAAAGGCTTGGGCAAGGGTGATACAGCTTTAGTACAGCTTCCCAATGTTGCAGAGTTTTATATTGTCTTTTTTGCCTTGCTTAAGGCAGGCGTGGTTGTGCTCAATGCGCTATATAGTCATCGTCAATATGAACTAAATGCCTTTATTAAACAGATTCAACCTAAGCTTTTAATTGGTTCGCGTCAGCATGAAGTCTTTAACAATAATCAATTTATTGACTCACTTCATGAAGTAAATTTAAGTCCTGAAATTATTTTGATGCTCAATCATCAAGCTACCGATTTCGGACTATTAGACTGGATTGAAACATCAGCAGAGACCTTTGTCGATTTTTCATCTACACCTGCTGATGAAGTTGCTTTCTTTCAGTTGTCAGGTGGAAGTACGGGAACACCAAAACTTATTCCACGAACGCATAATGACTACGACTACAGTGTGCGGGCCAGTGCCGAGATTTGCGGTTTAAACTCAAATACCCGGTTATTGTGTGCTCTGCCAGCTCCGCATAATTTTATGTTGAGTTCACCCGGTGCATTAGGTGTTTTACATGCAGGTGGATGTGTTGTGATGGCACCAAATCCTGAACCGCTCAATTGTTTTTCTATTATTCAAAGACATCAAGTCAATATGGCATCTTTAGTGCCGAGTGCTGTCATTATGTGGCTAGAAAAAGCCGCGCAATATAAAGATCAAATTCAATCTTTAAAGTTGCTTCAAGTGGGAGGAGCAAGTTTCCCTGAATCTTTAGCCCGTCAAGTTCCTGAAGTCCTCAATTGTAAATTACAACAAGTATTTGGAATGGCCGAAGGCTTGGTCAATTACACCAGACTAGATGACTCCGATGAGCAAATATTTACGACACAAGGGCGTCCTATCAGTTCTGATGATGAAATCAAAATTGTGGATGAACAGTATAAAGAGGTTCCAGAAGGTGAAATAGGAATGCTTGCGACTCGGGGACCTTATACCTTCTGTGGTTATTACCAAAGCCCTGAACATAATTCACAGGTCTTTGATAAGGACAACTATTACTATTCGGGCGATCTCGTGCAGCGTACTTCGGATGGCAATTTACGTGTAGTAGGAAGAATTAAAGATCAGATTAACCGTGGTGGTGAAAAGATTGCTTCGGAAGAAATAGAAAAACTTATTCTTCTACATCCGGAAGTTATGCACGCAGCTTTGGTCGCAATTGTTGATGACCAATTCGGTGAAAAAAGTTGTGCCTTTATTGTTTCTCGGAATCCTGAACTTAAAGCTGTTGTGCTCAGACGCCATCTCATGGAGTTGGGTATTGCACAATACAAACTTCCAGACCAGATCAAATTAATCGAAAGTTTGCCACTGACTGCAGTCGGTAAGGTGGACAAAAAACAACTTCGCAGCATTTTAAATACATCTACAACATCTTAATAAATATTGAGCAGCATATGGCTATTTCAAAAATTTCTACTTATCTCATGCCCAAACGAGAGAGTTATCCAAATAACAAAACAGATTGGCAGTTAGATCCTTCTCGAGCAGTTTTATTAATTCATGATATGCAACGCTACTTTTTAAATTTTTACGATGCTGAAAGTGAATTAATTAAAACGGTTGTAAATCATTTAGTTCAACTAAGAACTTGGGCACATCAGAACAATGTTCCTGTTGTCTATACAGCACAGCCTTATGAACAGCCAGCGGCAGATCGTGCATTACTGAATGCCATGTGGGGGCCGGGTTTGCCAGCCTCAACAATCGATCAGCAAAAAATTATTGATCAACTTTCTCCTGCTGAACATGACATTGTCTTAACGAAATGGCGTTATAGCGCGTTTAAACGTTCGGATTTGCTTGAAAGAATGCAAAACTGGAATCGTGATCAGCTCATTATTGGCGGTGTCTATGCTCATATCGGGTGTATGGTTACGGCAATTGAAGCCTTTATGAGTGACATACAACCCTTTCTTGTTGGAGATGCAGTTGCCGATTTTTCAGAAGAAGAACATCGCTTAGCTTTGAAATATGTGTCTTCACGTTGTGGTCAAGTTGTGGATACCGAATCTGTAGTGGGACAGGTGGCAACAGGCATTACACGACCTTGGTTAGAGCAAAAGGTCCAGCAGCTTATTGAAGAAGATGAATTAGACCCCGAAGAAAACCTGATTCTTTATGGATTGGATTCATTACGAATTATGCAGTTTTCTTCGGAACTTAAAGCACAGGGAATCAATATTAGTTTTGAAGAATTAGGACGCACACCCACTTTATCAAATTGGTGGTCATTGGTTGATGCGCGGCAAAGGATTGCAGGGTAGAGGGTTGCCTCATAAGGCATACGACAAATCCTGGTCGCTAAATTTTACATAAAATTTATATCTTTGATAGCGACTCCTTAGACGACTTGTAATCGTCATATTAACGGAGCAAAAAATGATTTTATCGCCTGCTGATCAAGAGAAAATAGAGACATTCTGGAATTACTGTTTAAAACATCAATACTTCAATATTGGGTATCCTGAATCTGCAGATTTTGATTATTCCGCTTTATTTCGTTTTTTCAAATTCTCTATTAATAATTGTGGTGATTGGAAAGACTATAGCAATTACGCATTGAATTCTTTTGATTTTGAAAAAGATGTGATGGCGTATTTTGCTGAAATTTTTCAAATTCCTTTTGAGGAAAGCTGGGGATACGTAACCAATGGTGGCACAGAAGGTAATATGTTTGGCTGCTATCTGGCGCGTGAGCTATTTCCAGATTCCACATTATATTACTCAAAAGATACGCATTATTCGGTTGGAAAAATCGCCAAATTATTGCAGATGAAATCTTGTGTGATCGAATCATTGGATAATGGTGAAATCGACTATGATGATTTAATCGATAAAATAAAAACCAATAAAGAAAGTCACCCCATTATTTTTGCAAATATTGGTACGACCATGACCGGCGCAATTGATGATATTGAAATGATTCAAGAGCGCTTAGCGCAAATCGGAATCATGCGCCGAGATTATTATATTCATGCCGACGCTGCCTTAAGTGGCATGATTTTACCTTTTGTTGATCATCCTCAAGCGTTTTCCTTTGCTCATGGCATCGACTCGATTTGTGTGTCTGGTCATAAAATGATTGGTTCACCAATTCCGTGTGGCATTGTTGTGGCCAAACGCCAAAATGTAGAACGTATATCGGTAGATGTTGACTATATCTCTACACGTGATCAAACCATTAGTGGTTCTCGTAATGGTCATACCGTCTTGTTGATGTGGGCAGCAATACGTAGCCAAACTAATTTACAAAGACGGCAGAGAATTCAACATTGTCTAAAAATGGCCCAGTACGCAGTTGATCGCTTTCAAGCAGTGGACATTCCTGCTTGGCGGAATCCGAATTCAATCACTGTGGTATTTCCGTGTCCTTCAGAGCACATCTGGAAAAAGCATTATCTGGCAACCTCTGGAAATATGGCTCATTTAATTACTACGGCACATCACCGAGATACACGTCAGATTGATAGCTTAATTGACGACGTTATTTTTGATCTACAAGGTGCCTCTAAACGTACAGTTGGTTTTTAGTCATATCAACCAAAATGATTTAGACAAATCCATATTAATTTTTACAGTCTAGAAAATGATCTAAAAATATTTTGATAGGGTGGTTAGGAAGTTTTTGATGCAATTAAAGTTTTTAAAAAAATACTTTTTATATGATTTTCTTATTCATGCTTTTTTAAAGCCGAAAACAGCAATTCTTGCTGGTCAATTGAAGCGAAATTTTATTTTAAGTACCGCTTTTTCTATGAATATAAAGAGAGATAAGCATGTCTGATTTAAAGTTATCTCATCTGATGACAGACTCTTCCTTGGCACCTGCACTCAAGCCAGCATTTCCTAAATTATTTGCAGGTACGCTTGCTGCCGTATTTTCAGGTTTAGCCATCTTAACTGCCCTGTGGGGTATGATTCAGTTGATTGGTTATTTATCTTCTTATTGGGTGATCTTTTCAGCGGTTTTTTGGATAGTTGGGGCAGCATTGGCAGCACTAGCTTCATGGTTAGTGCATGATGCAGAGGCTGGATTTTCGGCACGATTACGTCGTCAAATTGCTCATCATTTAATTCGGTTACCGACCACAACCCTATCAAAACAGGGTGACCAAAGCTTAAAACGATTGGTTTCCGACGATATCGCAACCTTACACCATATGGTGGCGCATTTACCGTCGGAAATTGCGATTTTTGCTGTAATCCCTTTAGTTTCTATTGTTTTATTAGTTGTGTTGGTTGGCCCGATGGCCCTTTGGGTATTATTACCTGGTGCAATAGCTTCACTCTATTATTTAATTATTGTTCCCCATGTATCAAAACGGGATGGCGCTGCGCGTATGCAGGTCATGTTAGATATTATTGGTTCTGCTGATGACTATGCGCGCGGCATTCGTGATAACCGAATATATGGGCAACAATCTGGCGCTTTAACAGCCTATACTCAAGCAGCACAAAATTTCACTCAAAATATGGTGTCTTGGGTGAGTAAAGTGGCAACACTTGCTGCTGTTGCCACTGCATTACTACAAGCTGTTGCAACCTTTGCCATAGCCTATTTTGTAGCTTATCAATACGACAGCATGACCTTGGCTGCAACACTTTTCTTTAGTTTGGCCATCGTGACACCTTCACTACGTTTAGGGCATGGTCTTGATTATGTCGCTGCTGGGCGAGCTGCAGCTAGTCGTTTATCTGCATTCTTAAAAGAGCCAGTACTCTCATCGGGCAATCTACAACAGATTGAGCAAGATGTAACACTTGAAATAGTGAATGCAAGCTTTGCAATTGAAAATCAAAAAGTATTGGATCGATTAAGTTATTCATTTCCAAAAAATTCAATGACTGCAATTACAGGGCCAAGTGGAGTTGGAAAAACAACCTTACTGCGAGCACTTGCTGGGTTCGCTGTATTGCAAGAAGGTGTCGTTCAATTAGCAAAAACAGATATTTTGCAATTACATGAAAAACTAAGACATGAAAAGGTTTTGTTTATTCCACAAGGTGGAGATGTATTACCGACCACAGTAAGAGAAAACTTGTCCTTATCTGTCATTAATGCAAATGATGAACAACTTGAGCAGGCATTACTCAAGGCCCAACTAAAAGTAGATTTAAAGGCAGATGCAACTTTACTTTCAGGCGGTGAAAAACAGCGCCTAGGAATAGCGCGTGCGTTTTTATCTTCAGCTCCTATTATTTTATTAGATGAGCCAACGAGCGCACTCGACCAGACCAATGCGACAAAAATAATATTGGAATTAAGCCACTTAGCTAAAAACCAGAATAAAACCATCGTTATGGTCACTCATGATCTTGCCTTAGCTGCTTATGCCGACAGCAGGTTAGTGCTTAACGGCCCAACTGACTCAGGGAAATCTTTATGAATACTGCTGCTAAATTAAATAAAGATCAGATTTTTTCGATGCTTCCTCGTTCAGCCAAACAAAAATTAATTATTGTTGGTATCGGATGGATCATTGTTGCAGCAATTGAAGCAATCGCATATACCGTATTGGCATTTGCAATTGTCAATCAATGGTCTCCAAGTTGGGTTCTCATCAGTGCAATTGCAGCAATATTAGTGACAGTTATAGTCACTCGTGCTGGCTTCCTTACTGGTGTGCGTTTAGCAGGTGACCTATTTGCTGAGTTAGGCAAATCTTTAGCTCGTGCCAAGCTCTCTTGGTTTACCAATGAACAGCGTGCTCAGATTAAGACAATTGCTGGACAGGGAATTCCTGGGTTTATGAGTATCCCTGCTCATCAATTGCAAACCTTTTTACATGCGCCTTTTATGCCTTTGTTTCTAACAATAGGAATAGGCATGCTTGCCGGAGCAGGCGTAGCATTTGTCGCTTTAGGCTTACTTTTACTCTCTTTATTTGCTCAATTCCTAGCACAACGTGCACTCATGCATATTGATAAAAAACGTAATACTGCCGATTTAGCTGCTTCACAAGCAACGTTGGAATTGGTTGATCATGTTGAGTTATTACGCACAGCCGCGGGACCAGAACGTGCGGTCCAAAGGCTAGAACATCGTTGGGAAGAGCAAGAAGAGACATTAGTACGGATCAACCGTGCTGCTGCATTTGCAAGTTTTGTTGCAACCTTGGCAAGTGTTTTACCGATTGCTGGGATGGCAACTTATCTGGTACTTGCTGGTGTCAATCATGCTGCTTTGGTGTTGGCATTACTCGTCTTAATTGGACGTGCAGCAGCGCCGTTAGGTGAACTTGCTACCGCAGGGTTGCATATCAATGATTTGTTTGCTGCACTGCGCAATTTTAATCAGATCACCCATCCACCTGAGTTGCCTGAGCCATTACACCCTCAAATTCCTACTGGCCATCATATTTCGGTACAAGGCGTTAGCTATGCGCCAGCACTTGAAAATATGACTCTCGACATCGCATTGGGGAGCAGAGTATGGGTTACCGGACCAAGCGGTAGTGGTAAGAGTACTTTACTTGAATTGCTTACACGGTTTGATGATCCACAAAGAGGAAAAATTACCCTAGGTGACATAGCTCTTGATCAAATGAAATATGAAGATTTGGTCTCGAATATTGCTTATGTCACACAAGAACCTATTTTGTTCACAAGTACACTGGCTGAAAATATCCGTTTAGGTAAACCTGATGCAACTGATGATGAAATAGAAAAGGCTGCAAGAGATGCCGCATTAGGAGCAATGATTGACCGTAGTTCAGAAGGAATTAATCAATCGGTTGGTAAACAAGGCACCGCATTGTCTGGTGGTGAACGTCAGCGGGTCGCAATTGCCCGAGCATTACTCAAAAATGCGCCGATTTTAATACTTGATGAAGCAACCTCTGCCTTGGATGAAGAGACTGAGCAGGAAATTGTTACAACGATACGTGCTCTTTCTTCTACGGTTATTTTTGTCACACATCGTGACTCAGCCATTTGGCAACCGACTCAAACTATCAATTTAGCTTCAACTTCTGTTTAAAAAATAGAGCAGAAACCTGATTTAAGCATTTTTTATAAAAGAAAAATGCTTAATATTTGGAGAATTCTTAAGTGAATAAACATCAATATAATATGTTCTGTTTACCGCCTGCGGGGAGTAGCGCAAGTATTTATCATCTATGGAAAAAGCAGATCTCTGACAATATTCGTATTATTCCTATTGAATATTCGGGTCATGGTATAAAAATAAATGAACCATTGATTGATGAACCTGATCTATTGGCTATGCAAATTGCCAATGAAATACAAGCTTACTCAGACAAGCCGTTTATTTTATTTGGACATAGTGTGGGAGGTGGCTTGATTTGGAAAGTACTCAATTATTTGAATGAAAAACCCATAATTGATCAGTTGAGATTAATCGTTATAAGTAGCCGACCTGAGCATCACTATATTCAACATATGCGGTACAAGCATGAGCTAACTGATGAAAAAATTATTGATGAATTAAAACGATACAATAATTTTCCTGACGAAATTTTAAATAATCAGGATGCACTCACATTCTTTCTCAAAATCATTCGTAATGACTTCTATCTTAGTGATCAATTGCTTAGCGAGAACATACACAAGACTGAGGTTCCGATCGTTGCATTTTATGGCAAACAGGACCCTGATATTCCTAATAAGAGAATGATGGATGCATGGCAACAACACACAGAAAATTGGTTAGGAAGTATTGAGTTTGAAGGGGACCATTTCTACTTTCTCAATCCCGAGACCCGAGTAAAGATGCTTAAAAACATTGCTGCCATCGTTGAAACATTGACCGTGAATATTGAATAAAGTACAGGCTATGAATACGGAGAAGCAGTTAAGTAGAGGGGCTAATTCATGTCTGGATGAAATAAATATTCAATATGAAAAGCTAACAGCTTTCGGGTTAGATATACATAAAGTCCAGCTCAACCAAATCAAAGAAATACCTCAGCTTGATCATATCTATCAGGAGCTGAATATATTTCTTCCACCGAATATAAAAAGCTCACGCTTCATTCGTCAATTAGAGTTCTTGACGGGACGCTTAGCAGCAAAATATGCATTACAAAACATTAATTTACAAGATTTTGTTGTTCATCAAGGTAAACATGGGGAACCCCTATGGCCCGAAGGAGTGATAGGTGGGATTAGCCATGTTGGATCAAAAAAATCATGTCATGCCATCGCATATGCTAGAAATAACACGGTTCAAGAAAAAATATTTGGGATCGATATAGAGTCTCAAAAATATTATATTTTTTTTCAAAAGAAAGATGAATTTTATGATGTTTTTCTAAATAAAAACGAACAAGCAGAAATTGAAAAGCTGCAAAAAAGTCATGCATATTTATATTTGGTAATATTCTCTGCTAAAGAAAGTATCATTAAAGTAATTTATTTAAAATATAAGCAAATTATTGATTTTAAAAATATAAATTTTAAAAAACTAGATGGCGAGTTTCTTTATTTTTACCTTAGTCAAGAAAGTTCAATCGGGATAAATCTAGAGATTAAAGTTCAATTTTTTTATACAAATAACGAGATAATTACAATTTCTTGTATTGAAAACTAATTTTATTATTGATAATAATAATCATTTGCATTAATGTGTGTTTCAGTATTTTTATACTCCTATATTTAAAAAGAAGTACTACAGAATTTGCTTGAAAAAAATCAATGTGAGAGGTGATATACAGATGATGCAGACTCAAATATCAGTAGAGCAAAATTTAGATCATATCGGTCAAAAGAAATTTTCATGTTTCTCTACGAAAAATTATTATCTCGAAGTGAACGAATTCGTTAAAACGCTAAATACACCTGCAGCAAATACCGCACTATTTAATGAGGGGATTGCAAAATGTTTTGAAGAAATTAAAAAGCAAGGCCATCAAAATCCAGTTTTAATTGGTGCTATACCTTTTGATATTACAAAGAAAAGTAGCTTAAATTTTTATGCTGATCATAAAAAAATAACACAAGCATCTTCTACGATTAACTCATTAAAAAAACGTAATAACATTGAGGTAATTAATAAATCATTACTCATTCAACGCCAAAAATTTGAAGGTACAGTACAGTTAGCTTTAGATGCTTTTGAAAAAAAGAAGGTAGAAAAAGTTGTTCTTTCTCAGGCTGTTGAATATGAGTTTAACCATCATCAAGAGCCAGAAAATTTATTGGCTGCTTTATTAAAACAAAATCCAAATGCTTATAATTTTGTGATTCCAGTAGAACATAATGATTATATTCTAGGCGCAAGCCCAGAACTGCTTTTATCAAAACAAGGTCGTATTGTAACCAGTAATCCTTTGGCCGGTTCTAGGCCCAAATCACCGATTTCTGAAAAAAATTTCGTCAGCCAACAAGAATTAAATCATTCTGAGAAAGACCAACATGAACATCGAATTGTGGTTGAAAATATTATTAGAAATTTAGCCACTCATTGTGTAGAGCTTAAGGTTTCTGAATTTCCAGATATTTTAGAAACATCAACAATGCTGCATTTATCATCAGAATTCCAAGGTATGCTCAAACAACAGGCACCGAATGCATTAAACCTTGCATTAGAATTACATCCAACACCAGCGGTTTGTGGTTCACCAACTCATGTTGCTAAGCAGTTTATTTTAGATCATGAAGGTTATGACCGACATTATTACACGGGGTTAGTAGGCTGGATGGATGCCGAGGGTAATGGAGAATGGGTAGTCACGATTCGATGTGGTCTACTCAGTGAAAATAAAATGCGCTTATATGCTGGTGCGGGGATTGTGGAAGGATCAGATGCTGAAGCTGAATGGTTAGAAACAGAAGCTAAAATGCAAACCATGTTGAATATTCTAAATACAAAAATTGCTGTGTAATTAGTAAACCTAGGCTGGTTTTATTTTTATAATCAAAACAATAACTAAGTATTCTAGTGAGATATAGTAAAAATTTAATAAAAAAGCCTGCGTAAAGCAGGCTTTCTTTTTAGATGGATTACTCAAGGAATTTAACAGTTACGCCTGAACGTACTTTATTACCTAAATCATTAGCATCCCAGTTCGTTAAACGGATACAACCGTGAGAAGCTGTTTTAGAAATTAAAGACGGGTTTGGTGTCCCGTGAATACCAAAAGATTTTTTACTTAAACCAATCCAGATATTACCTACAGGTGCATTTGGACCAGGTGGTAAAGAAAGAGGTTTCAAGTTTTTACCTTGAATAAAGTTTGATGGTGAGTAGCTATACCAAGGATTACGAGCCACACCAACTACCTTGTAAGTACCGGTCGGAGAAGGCGTATCAGTACTGCCAATTGTTGCAGGAAATGACGCAATCATTTGGTTACGGCTATTGAAGAGATACAATTGTTTTGCACCTTTATGCGCAATAATCAAATGAATGTCTTCTGGTAAATCATTGCGTACGTTTGGAACAATGATTTTTTCACCCGCTTTTTTGAATGTTGCTGTTGGATTGATTGTTTTTAAGAAAGCTTCATCGATATGAAACTTTTCGCCCAACATTTCGCTAACACGAGTGTAATACAAACCTTTCATTTTAGCCTGTAAAGCATAATCAGAAGGAATTGATTGTGCATATGGGCCTTTTAAATCGGCATCAGTAATGGTGTATTCAATAAATGAAGGTTTTATTTGCTTAGTAACTAGTGCATCCCAAGTTTCTTTAGTCAGTTCACCAGTAGGTGATAAACCATTCATTTGCTGGAATGAAGAGATTGCTTTTAAAGTGTTTTTGCCACTCATACCGTCAATTGCACCTGGTGATGCATGTGCATTATTTAGCATGACGTGAGCACGAGCGTAAACTGGAAACTGGCCTTTACCAATATTTTCATACCATTCAGCCGAATTTAAGCTATCTAATGTCCAAGAAACTGCTGGAGCTGAAGTCTTTGCAGTTGTTGTGGTCGTTTTAGCTACGGCTACCGGTGCTGAAGCGGCAATACCTGAATCAGCATTTTGGTCTTCAGTTTTTTGCAAATTTTGTAATGTTGTTGACGCTCGATTTAAGTCACTTTGTTCTTGAGCGGTAATTTGTGTCGAAGCTTGAGCTTTTACAGTTGAAGCTGCATCTACTGCTAAAGGATCAATCGGATCTTCTACAGGAGCTGATACCTTTTTAGGGTTCAGGGGTTGCTCAGTTGTTGAAGCAGCAAAAGCAACATTAGCAATAATACAACTTAAACTCATAGCGAGTAATGAGCGAACAAACATGTAATTCAACCTTAAGAATTTTCATATAAGCAATAGGGGCATGATCTAATCTAAAAGTGCATAAAACTACCAATAACTCATCTCTATGAGCCCAAGATTGGCAGTTTAGTGGTTAAAAGAATATCAATAGACCCGATGTAACATGTTGCAAGTATTGCAGAAAACCTTGCTGCTTGCAGTAGACTTTTGTGTAAATATGCATTTTTTAGTAGATTGACGAGTTTTTTGTGTGAAATTGAAATTATAAAAATCTTTATGTTTTTGATATGATGCTGCCACATAAAGAATATAGAGATTGGTAATGACGACTTTGAAAAATGATCGTTTCCTACGAGCTTTGTTACGCGAACCTGTAGATACCACACCGGTATGGATGATGCGTCAAGCGGGACGTTATTTGCCTGAATATCGTGAAACACGTTCAAAAGCAGGCGACTTTCTATCTCTATGTAAAAATACAGAATTTGCTTGTGAAGTGACTTTGCAGCCTTTACGCCGTTACGACTTAGACGCAGCGATTTTATTTTCAGATATTTTAACAATTCCTGACGCATTAGGTTTAGGGCTTTATTTTGAAACAGGAGAAGGTCCTAAGTTTCAAAAAACGGTACGTACTGAACAAGATGTGGCGAATTTACCCAAGTTAAATGCAAAATCAGACCTCGATTATGTAATGAATGCGGTAAGTACAATTCGCTCAGCTTTAGGTGGACAAGTTCCACTGATTGGTTTTTCTGGTAGTCCTTGGACGCTTGCAACTTATATGGTTGAAGGTGGTTCAAGTAAAGAGTTCCGTTTCACCAAGCAAATGATGTATGCGCAGCCAGAAGTTTTGCATGCCTTACTTGATCATTTAGCAGATTCAGTTATTGATTATTTAAATGCTCAAATTGATGCAGGTGCTCAGGCGATCCAGATTTTTGATAGCTGGGGCGGGGCATTGGCACACCGTGAATACGTCGAATTCTCTTTAAACTACATGAATAAAATCATTGCAGGTTTACAGCGTGAGAAAGACGGCCGACGTATTCCTGTTATTGTGTTCACCAAAGGTGGCGGTCAATGGTTAGAGCCAATGATTACGACTGGTGCAGATGCATTAGGTTTAGATTGGACTACTCCACTTAATACAGCTCGTAATATTGTGTCGGGACGTGTAGCGCTACAAGGTAATCTTGACCCTGCTGTTTTATATGGCTCTGCTGCTTCAATTGAAAAAGCAGTAAAAGCAATGTTAGACGATGCTTACGCAAACGGTGAAAAAACAGGTTACGTTGCTAACTTAGGCCACGGTATTACCCAGTGGGTAGACCCTGCGCAACCAAAAATCTTTGTAGATACAGTGCATGAGTATAGTGCTAAATATCTAGGATAGTTTTTGTGCGCCATCTGATTTTACCCATTCATTTTATCGGCAAGGCTGTTTCGGCAGCCTTGTTTGGTATTCTGCTTTTAATTGCTTTTGCTTTAACAGCGCCGATGGGAAGCCATGAATATATGGGTTTTTATCGCTATGATTATTTACTTATCTATGCAGTGCTGATTCAGATCTGTCTTTTATATTTAAAACTTGAATCATGGGCAGAAGCCAAAGTTATTGCTTTATTTCATGTCATGGCGATGGTCATGGAAATATTTTTAACGCATCCCGCGATTGCGTCATGGCAATATCCTCAGCCTGCGGTATTTAAAATTTTAACTGTGCCTTTATTTGCAGGCTTTATGTATTCGGCTGTAGGTAGTTTTTTTGCACGGTCAATTCGACTGTTTCAAGTTTCTTTTGAAAAACTCCCAAGTTTTGGAACGATGCTTTTACTGGCATTTTTCTCATATATAAACTTTATGAGTAAATTTTTTGTACCTGATATTCGCTATATTTTATTTGCGATCAGTATTTTTATTTTTTGGAAGACCAAACTTTATTTTCAGCTCAACGAGCATAAATTTAAAATCCCGATGTTACCTGTATTGTTGACCCTCGCTTTTCTAATCTGGATTGCTGAAAATATTAGTACTTTTTATAAAATCTGGCTCTATCCAAGTCAGGTAGATGCTTGGCATATGGTAGGTTGGGGTAAACTGGGGTCATGGTATTTATTATTACTTTTAAGTTTGGTTCTCGTGCTTAAAATATTAGGTCATCGAGATAATCAAGGTAACTGGAATCTAAGGTAAATTTTTTCGTTAGCACTTTTCATCATATTATTTATTTTTTAATTGCTAAATCACAGCCTTCTCGCTATCTTTAATATCGTGTAATAAGAATTACACATAACAATACATAAGAAACAATCAATAATGATTTTGGAGATATACATCTATGTTAAAAAAATTAGCTTTAGCTGCTTTGTTAGCAGCTGGTTCAAGTGTTGCTATGGCTGATAACGATGTAGGTTGTGGTGTGGGTACGCAAGTATGGGCTGGCCAAAAAGGAGTGGTGCCTAAAATTCTTGCTGCAACAACAAATGGTATTTTTACTAACCAATTACTAGGGATTACTTTTGGTACTTTAGGCTGCCGTCAAGGCGGAACAGTAACTGCGCAAGTGGTTACATTCACAAATGAAAATGCTGAAGCTTTAGCACGTGATATGGCAGTAGGCCAAGGTGAAAGCCTGAACGTACTTGCTGAGTTAATGCAAATTAAACCTCAAGACAAAGATCGTTTCTTTAAAGTTTCAAAAGCAAACTTTGGTGAAATCTATTCTGCAAATAATCAAAATACGCTTCAAGTTTTAGCATCATTACAAACAGTAATGGCTAAAGATGACGTTTTAAAAGCTTACGTATAAGTTTGAAACTGAAAACCCTGTCGTATGGCAGGGTTTTTCTTATATTTAATGATAAAAATTGATGAGCTTAATGAAGTCAGTTGTTTTAGTTTTTGCCTCTTTGGCAGTGAATATTGCTTATTCAGCAGATATAAATCCATCTATTCAAAAATATTGGTCAATTGCAGAACAACAAAATCTAGATCAAGACATTACATGGCAAAGGCTCATGTATGCCAATAAAAACCAGAAAAGTGAGGTCACTTACGGTGGCTATTTCCTATCAAAAAATGGAAAAAATAATCTAAAAGAAGAGCTGAAAGCGGATATCTCGGCATTATTTATGCCTGCTCAAGATAATCAGTCGATTCGTTGTAAGTTCCCTGCGCGTAGCCAATGGCTCATGCAAAAAGTCGGCATTCAAGAAAATGAATTGCCTCAAGTAAAGTGTACCGAATTTGAAAATTGGATTGGGCAAATTAAGCCCTACAAAGCGACATTAATTTATGCGACCGATTTTATGGGCAATCCGAGCTCGATGTTTGGCCATACTTTATTGCGTTTAGACCCAAAAGATCAGCAACAATTAAATTTAGTTTCCTATGCTGTAAATTATGCAGCAACGGTGGCAGGCAACGACAACTGGTCATATGCATGGAAAGGTTTAACAGGGCAGTATCCGGGTGAATATTCACTAATGCCTTATTACCGTAAAGTAAAAGAATATGGCGATTTTGAAAGCCGTGATTTATGGGAATATGAGCTAAATTTAACTCCTGAGGAAACACGTTTCTTGGTGTCTCACATTTGGGAAATGCAACATGTGAGTTTCCCTTATTACTTTGTGAGTGATAACTGTGCCTATCGATTGTTGGGATTAGTGGATTTAGTAAAACCTGAATCTAAATTACAAGAAAAATTTACTTATGCATCCATTCCAATGGAAACCATTAAATCGATGCAGCAGCAGGGACTCACCAAAGCTCCTGTATATCGACCTGCTTTAGAAACCCAATTATTGTCCCAAGCTCATCAGCATGGTGCCTCACTGGCGAAGGTCGCTCATCAAATTGCGATGCTGCCTATACAGCATTCTTCTCAGATTTTAAAATCATTTACTGAGCAGGATCAGGCTAAAATCCTCGAGATGGCTTACGATGATTTATATCTACAGTTTATTGGTCGTAAAGTTGAAGAAAGCATTGCTCAGCCGCAGTTACGTCAGCTTTTAGCACTCAGAAGTCAGATTGATTTAGATAAGCAACGTCAAGAACCAAAAAGACCAGCAAAGGAACCAACTCAAGGTCATAACGCGCGTAATCTTTCAGTGAAAGCTGGTGAGGTTCAAGGAGATAAGTTTATTGAACTTGGTCATCGGCAAGCCTACCATGACTTAATAGACCCTCAAGGCGGATATCGTGCCGGTACTCAATTACTATTTTTAAATGGTAACGCGCAGTGGCGAAATGACCATTTAAAACTAGAACGTCTTGATCTGTTAGAAGTGAACTCTTATAACCCAATTCAACCATTTAAAACACCGCTGAGTTGGGGTTTTAATTTAGGTTGGCGTCAAGAAGCCATTCATGATGGAAGCTTTAGTGAAGACAAACAACACGGCGTAGCAAGCTTTAATGCTCAGGTCGGTTACAGTCTTGCAGACTATGGGCGAAAGCATATTTGCTATGGACAAGTACAAACCTATGTACAAACAGGTTCAAATCTAGATAAAGGGTGGCGCGTAGGAATGGGGCCAACTTTAGGTTGTATGAATCAATGGTTTGAGCGTTTCAACTCTGTGGTGCAAATTGAATTGCCATATTGGGAAGATCAAAACCAATGGAATTTGAGAGTAAATACTCAGTGGCAATATGTGATTAATCGCAATAATGCCGTTCGATTGAATTGGGACTATGAGCAACAAAACCATCAAGACTGGATGAAATCAAGTCTAGGATATGTTTGGTTCTTTTAAAGAATAAATGTATAAAAAAAGAGAAATGAGTTTATTCATTTCTCTTTTTTTGTTTTTAGACAAGACGATTATTTCTTTATTGCATTTAATACTGCATACGCTGCCTTAATGCGTTCTTCATTTGGAATACGTTTATTGGTTAACATGACTAAACCAATATTTTCTTTTGGAATAAACACCACATAAGTTCCAAAGCCATTTGTTGAGCCAGTTTTGTGGAACATCTTAACTGAAGGTTCTTTGGAAATGGCAGTCACTTTATTAGGCTTCATCACGATTTGCTCTGAATTACTGTCTAATAAAGTTTGTAAAGGCGCTGGATAAGAAAATTCTTCCCAACCCAAGGCTTGATACATGGTGCCGACTTGATAGAAACCTTTATGTGTTTCATTAATTGCACGTTGAATATCTTTCGGATATTTCAGTGGGTTGAGGTTGGCATTAATAAAACTCAGCATGTCTGGTAGTGTCGATTTAACGCCGTATGCAGGAGCATCTAGCGGACCAGGGTTAACACGAATTGGCTGATTTTCTTGGTTATAGCCAAAAGCATAGTTTTGCATCTGAGTTTTAGGAACATTTACATAGCTATGTTTTAAGCCAAGGCCCGGAAAAATTGTTTTTTCTAAGACTTGGTCGAAAGGTTTATTCATAGACAAAGCAACAACTTTTCCAAATAGGCCAATACTTGGATTTGAATATTGTCTGTATTCACCGATTGGGTTTTTAGGTTTCCAGTCTTTGAAAAAAGTTAAAACTTGTTGGTCTGTTTGTACTTCATCTGGGAATTGCAAGGCAAGGTTACCACTTGTATACGTTGCGAGTTGAAGTAAGTTAACTTGGTCAATCGGTGTGTTTTTTAATTCTTTCCAATATTTACCAGGCGTATCGTCAAAAGAGATTTTTCCTTTATTTTTTGCATATCCACCTGCTGTCGCGGTAAATAATTTACTGACTGAACCGAGCTCAAAAATGGTACTGCTATTTACGGCTTTTTTATCTTGAACAGATTGAAGACCATAATACATTTCATACTTTTTATTATTTTGAATAACACCCACAGCCATACCTGGCACATCATATTTATCTAATAAAGGTTTAAAATTTTGATCTACCAGTTTTTTAATTTCTTGGTCTTTTGGTGTATTGCCCGCATAAATTGAGGTACTAAAAATAAAAAGAGGGGGTAAAAGTAAGCAAGAAATTTTTTTAAATCGCATGATTAACTCTAAATCGTTTAAAAATAAAGATGCGTACTTTTATAACAAAAATCACCTAATTTGATTGTTATGTTTTATTGGTTAAGTGCTTTAAATAGATATAAAAAAGCCCAACTTCGGCGGGCTTTTATTTTGGTAGTAAAACCAGATTAATAGCTTTCTGGTACTGCACTTAAAAATTCACGACGTGCTTCTTTATCGGTTTTAAAATCTCCGACAAATGAAACTGTACGGGTGGTAGATTCTTGTTTGCCTACACCACGCATCATCATACACATATGTGCTGAATCGATGACTACAGCAACACCGCGAGCACCAGTCACTTCTGCGACAGCTTCTGCGATTTGTTGAGTCAGATTTTCCTGAATTTGCAAACGGCGAGCAAACATCTCGGTAATACGTGCAAATTTAGATAGACCAAGAACTTTGCCTTCCGGTAAATAGGCAACATGAACACGGCCGTAGAATGGGAGGAGATGATGTTCGCAAAGCGAATAGAATTCAATATTCTTCACCAATACCATTTCATGGTTATCTGATGGGAAAACAGCATTATTGGTGACTTCTTCTAAAGTTTTACTATAGCCAGAAGTTAAATATGAAAAAGCTTTAGCCGCACGCACAGGCGTATCTTTAAGGCCGGGACGATCAAGATCTTCACCGACGGCAGTCAGGATATTTGCGTACGATTGCTGCATTGACATAAGACGTATAAATTTACTCTATTAGACAAGCTCGGCATTGTATCAGAAACATGACCTGATGTTCATAAATCCTCGCACTATATTTATTTTGGTTTTGCGCAGGCTTAATAAAAGATGAATAAATTTCATGTTTTTTATCGTTAATAGTCAAGTGGTTGGACATGAAATGTGCGTTTAATATGGGTAAGTTCTAAATGATCGCTTCATGGCATCATATTTGCACAAAAGCATTATTATAAAACACAAGGATAAGACATGTCAGAACGTCCAATCACCTTCTTTTTTCGTGGCGGTCAGCATCAAGTAGAAAATGTCCTACCCACAATGACGATTTTACAGTTTCTACGAGAATATACTCAAAATGGTAAAACCAGACAGACTGGTACAAAAGAGGGCTGTGCTGAGGGCGATTGTGGTGCATGTACGGTAGTGATTGGTGAGCTGGTCAATGACAACCTGCAATTACGTAGTGTGAATGCGTGTATTCAGTTTTTACCCACTTTAGATGGTAAAGCTCTATTTACAGTAGAAGACCTTCATAGCTTATTGCCTGTACAAGATGGGACACTTCATCCAGTTCAACAGGCGATGGTCGATATGCATGGTTCGCAATGCGGTTTTTGTACACCCGGTTTTATCATGTCGTTATGGTCAATGTATGAAAATGAACAACATTCTCCAAGCAAAGATAAAATCAGTGATTATCTTTCTGGAAACTTATGTCGCTGTACAGGCTATCGCCCTATTTTAGATGCAGCACAAAAAGCTTATGACTATCCACGTGTTGTATTAGAACGTCAAAAAGTAATTGATGTATTAAAAGAAATCAAAGCATTACCTGCATTGTATTTAAATAATCATGGTCAGCAATTTTTTGCACCAAAGACCTTGCAGGATTTCTCTACTTTACGTTTACAGTTGCCGCAAGCACGTATTGTTGCAGGTAGCACAGATGTAGGTTTGTGGGTAACAAAGCAAGGCCGTGATTTGGGCGATATGCTTTATATCGGTCAAGTTGAAGAGCTGAAAAAGATTGTAGTCACAGACCATGCTTTAACGATTGGGGCAAATGTAAGTTTGAGTGATGCACTCATTAAAATTTCAGATTTTTATCCCGACTTTCAAGAATTACAGCGCCGTTTTGCTTCCATGCCGATTAAAAATGCAGGAACACTAGGTGGAAATATTGCTAATGGTTCGCCTATTGGTGATTCAATGCCGGCATTAATTACGCTAGCTACACGATTGATTTTGCGTGTAGGTGTGCAGACCCGTGAAATTGCTTTGGAAGACTTTTATTTAGATTATCAAAAAACAGCATTACAGCTCGGTGAGTTTGTTGAGACGATTGTTATTCCACTTCGTGAAGGGCAGACGCGTTTTAAATTTGCCAGCTATAAAATTGCCAAACGATTTGAGCAAGATATTTCTGCGGTATGTGCAGCCATTTCATGTGAGCTAGATAATGATGGTGTCGCTCACAATGTAAGAATTGCTTTTGGTGGCATGGCTGCTATTCCCAAACGTGCAAAATATGCAGAAGCCATATTGGAAGGCCAACAACTTGCAACAGAATTGATCGTTCATGCACAAGAAGCATTGTCGCAAGACTATCAACCTTTAGATGATGGACGTGCTAGCTCGGCATATCGTTTACACGTCGCGAAAAACTGTTTACAGCGGTTTTATATAGAAAAAGTCCTGTCTCAAACGATTACTCGTGTGAATGATTTGATTACTATGGTGGAGATCTAACATGAATCAAACCATTGACTTAAGTGTTTCTAAAAAATCCGCTAAAGCAGGCGACTCGATTCCACACGAAAGTGCACATTTACATGTAACTGGGCAGGCAACCTATATTGATGATTTACCCGAGCTTGAAAATACCATGCATTTGGCAGTCGGATTTTCAAATTGTGCCAAAGGCAAAATTATTAAATTTGATTTGGATGCCGTGCGTCAGGCTGACGGTGTTCGTGCAGTTTTTTCGGCAAAGGATATTGATGTTGAAAATAATTGGGGACCAATTGTAAAAGATGACCCAATTTTTGCCGAAGAGCAGGTTGAGTTTTATGGACAAGCCTTGTTCGTGGTTGTTGCTGAGAGTTATCAGCAAGCCCGTCAGGCAGTTCGCTTAGCAAAAATTGAGTATGTGCCCGAAACCCCAATTTTAACGATTCAAGATGCAATTAAAAAAGAATCGTGGGTGTTACCGCCTGTTGAATTTAGCCATGGTGAAGTTGAGCAGGCATTTCAAAACGCAGCACATCAACTTTCAGGTGCTATTGAGCTGGGTGGGCAAGAGCATTTTTATCTTGAAGGACAGATTTCTTATGCGATTCCACAAGAAAATCAGAGCTTAAAAGTCTATTGCTCAACGCAACATCCAACCGAAATGCAGCTGCTGATTTGTCATGCACTAGGCATGAATATGCATCAGGTGAGTGTGGAAAGCCGCCGTATGGGCGGTGGTTTTGGTGGTAAAGAGTCGCAGTCGGCACAGTGGGCATGCATTGCATCTTTGGCAGCACAAAAAACAGGCCGTCCGTGTAAATTACGCTTAGATCGTGATGATGACATGAGTGCTACAGGCAAACGTCACGGTTTTGCTTATGAGTGGTCTGTAGCTTTTGATGACAGTGGTGTTCTGCAAGGCTTAAAGGTACAACTGGCTTCAAACTGCGGTTTTTCGGCTGATCTTTCTGGGCCAGTGAATGAACGTGCGATTTGCCATATTGGCAATGCCTATTATCTAAATGCAGTTGAGCTACGTAACTTACGTTGTAAAACCAATACTGTTTCTAATACCGCATACCGTGGTTTTGGTGGACCGCAAGGCATGTTTGTCATCGAAAATATTATTGATGACATTGCTCGTTATTTAGGTTGTGACCCGGTTGAAATTCGTCAACGTAATTTCTTTGCTGAACAGCCCGGTGCCGGACGTGACCGTATGCACTATGGGGCAGAAGTCCGTGATAATGTTGCGCCAAAATTGGTAGCTGAATTATTGCAGACTAGCGATTATGCGAAACGCAAACAAGACATTCATGCCTTTAATCAGAACAATCACATCATTAAGCGTGGTATTGCGTTAACCCCATTAATGTTTGGTATTTCGTTTAATGCCGTACATTACAATCAGGCAGGTGCACTGGTGTATGTGTACATGGATGGCACTGTCGCGATTACGCACGGTGGTACAGAAATGGGACAAGGGCTATATACCAAAGTACGGCAGATCGCTGCACATGAGTTGGGTTTACCAATCGATAGCGTTCGTTTAATTGCAACCGATACTTCTCGTGTACCAAATACTTCGGCAACTGCAGCATCAAGTGGCGCAGATCTAAACGGTAAAGCTGTTCAAAATGCCTGTATTAAAATTCGTGAGCGTCTGGCTAAACTTGCAGCCGAAATAAGTCAAAGTGAAGCTGAACAAGTCCAGTTTGAAGATAGTATGGTTTCAACAGCGAATGGTCATTCATGGACATTTCCTGACTTGGTTCAACGAGCATATATGGCACGTGTACAACTATGGGACAGTGGTTTTTATAAAACTCCAGAAATTCACTATGATCAGGTCAACCATTTGGGGCGTCCATTTTTCTATTATGCCTATGGTGCAGCGGTCAGTGAGGTCGCAATAGATACCTTAACTGGGGAAATGAAAGTATTGCGCGCTGATATTTTGCATGACGTCGGGCGGTCAATTAACCCTGCAATTGATATTGGACAAATTGAAGGCGGTTTTGTGCAAGGGATGGGATGGCTTACGACAGAAGAGCTGTATTGGCAGCCGCAGGGACCACACGCAGGCCGTTTGTTTACCCATGCGCCTTCAACTTATAAAATCCCGACCAGTGTAGATATTCCTCATATTTTTAATGTCAAACTGTTCAATAATCAAAATCAGGCAGACACCATTTACCGCTCCAAAGCTGTAGGTGAACCGCCATTTATGTTGGCATTATCTGTTTTCTCTGCAATTCGTCAGGCGGTACAGGCGGCTATTCCCGAAAAAGCTCCGCTCGTGCTCAATGCTCCAGCAACTGCCGAGGAAATTTTACGTGCAATTGCGATTGGACGAGGACAGGCTTTGGCTAACCGTCTACAAGCTAAAATGTAGAAGATTATGCAACATTTACAATGGTGGGCTGATTTTGTAGCGTGGCAAGTCGATGCTGTGCCTATGGTATTGGTCACAGTAGTTCGCGCTGATGGTTCAACACCACGAGAAGTTGGTGCAACCATGTTATTGCGGTTTAATTTACAACAGCAATGGCAGCAGTCAGATACGATCGGTGGCGGGCATTTAGAGTTTCAGGCGATTGATATCGCTAAAGCAATGTTAAAAGAAACGGAAACTAGTGTGAGGCGTATTGAACGCTTTAACCTCAGTGCTCGGTTAGGGCAGTGTTGTGGCGGAGTAATGTGGTTATTGTTTGAAAAAATATCACCCGCTGAAATTGCGTCGGATTTATCTGGGAGTTTGCAAGCATGGCGAGCTGGAAAGCATATATGGCGTAACGTCTCACATCAATATGCATCCACTTGGCAGACTATGGATATGGAACAACAACCAAGTTTCGAGTTTCATTCTGGCAGCAGTGAAGAATGGCAATTTGGCCAGCAGATTCAACCAAATGTCATGCAAGTGCTGATTTGTGGCGCGGGGCATGTGGGTGAAGCAATTGTCCGTTGTTTATTACCTATTGGTGTTCGGGTGAAATGGATTGATCCACGTGATGATATTTTTCCACCAGATTTACTGCAACAGGTGCAATGCTTAACGACTGATACCTTAGACGCCGAGATCGAGCATTTTGACCGTTTAGGCGCAATTTTAATATTAACTCATGACCATCAATTAGATTTGCAACTATGTTTTTCAGCCTTGAAACCTGCGGCAAAACCATTTGCTTATGTTGGGATGATTGGCTCAAAAAGTAAAAGGGCTATTTTTGAAAAGCGTATGCAAATACGTGGTTATACTCAGGAAACATTACAACGTTTGGTTTGCCCGATCGGGGTAGAAGGAATTTCATCGAAACAACCTGCAATGATTGCCATTGCAGTAGTTGCTCAATTATTACAAGTATTTGATGTAAAAAAATGATCCCAAAGGATCATTTTTTTTGTTCGAACTTAGGATTTTTTTCTGCACGTTTAAGCAGTACGAGAACGGCACCTGTACCACCTTGATTTTCAGGGGCACTTACAAAAGCCAAAACATCGCGGTGTTGACGTAACCATCCGTTGACATAGGTTTTTAAGACTGCTTCTGGGCCTTTACCATGCACAATTTTGATGACATTTTGATTTTCATCTTTTGCCATCTGGATAATTTGTAAAACTGCGTCACGTGCTTGCTCAATCGTGCAGCCGTGTAAATCTACAGCTTCAAACCAACGCATCTTGCCTGCTTTTAAATCTTCAAAAACTTTATGTTGAAGAGTCGCAATGCGATAGCTTAGCGTTGCTTGGCTTGCGACCGGATTTAAAGCAGCTTGAGTATCGGATAACTCAGCATGTTCGGTGTCAGGACCACCTTCGGCAGCTGCACGTTTCGCTAGCGTTTGTGCGTCGACTTTTCTGGTACGAGGTGTTTTTACATCGGCAACATTGCTATTGTTGATGCGTTTTACACCTGCAACAGCCTGTTGAAACAGATGGGTATCTTCCAATTCTTCAGACTCAGCCTGAGATTTTTTAGTCTCAGGCTGATTTGTGATTTTGCTTGAATGAGGATTGGAGATTTGCTTTTTAAATTGCTTCAATAACTTCTGTTGCTCTTTAGAAAGCGATGAATCTTTATTACTCATATATCTTCATTAAACCGTTTGGGGTTGTCCAAAAAGGGCAGTAAAAGCTTGATCTGGACGAGGTTGTTTCATAAAACTTTCGCCCACCAAGAAGCTGTGAATATCATGCTCTTGCATCATATGTACATCATCTGGTGTCGCAATACCGCTTTCAGTAATTAATAAACGTGAGGTCGGAAGTAATTTTTTCAATCGAATGGATGTATTTAAATCTACATCAAACGTTTTTAAATTACGGTTATTCACTCCTAATAAACATTGCTCAGAAAGCTTTAAAGCGCGTTCCATTTCTTCTTCGTCATGAACTTCAACCAATACATCAAGTTGATGTTCAAACGCAGTTTTAGACATTTCTTCAAGTTGCTGGTCAGACAAACAAGCAACAATTAATAAAATACAGTCAGCATGCAAAGCACGAGCTTCAACTACATTATATGGGTCAATCAGAAAGTCTTTACGTAAAGCAGGGAGGGCACAATGATTGCGAGCAATCGCAATATTTTCATCTGCTCCCTGAAAGAAATCAACATCGGTCAGTACCGATAGACATGCTGCTCCAGCTTGTTCATATTGCTGGGCAATTTCGGCAGGATTAAAGTCTGCGCGAATGATTCCTTTTGATGGAGACGCTTTTTTAATTTCAGCAATCACACCAGGGCGTTTATGTTTTAAAGCATTTGCAAAGCCTCGAACTGGAGTCGCAGCTTTTGCTAGTTCTTCAACATCTTGCAAATTACGTTGTTTTAAACGCGCAGCAAGTTCCTCATGTTTACGGTCAACAATTTTACCTAAAATGGTATTTTGAATATTAATCATGAGAAATCCTTAATCTGCCTGAGATTGCTTTAATGTTTTGGTAAATTCAGCCAAAACACTCATTTTTTCTAAAGCCTGTCCGCCATAGATAATATCTTGAGCGAATGTAACAGCCTGAGCATAAGTTTTGGTAATGCCCGCCACATAGATGCCTGCACCTGCATTAAGCGCAATCATGTTTGCTGCTTTTTCACCAATATCGGATTTATTTTTGCTTAAAGCATCTTTAATTAACTTTAGACTTGCTGTTGCATCAGCGACAACCAAACCATTTAAAGTTTGCGACTCAATTCCTACATCTTCAGGATTAAGTGTCCACTCAGTAATTTCGCCATCTTTGAGTTCGGCAATAGCAGTAGGAGCTGCAAGACTGATTTCATCAAGCCCATCTTTTGAATGGACAACCATGACATGTTCAGCACCAAGCTGCTTCATCACTTCGGCAATTGGACGACAAAGTTCATCTGAAAATACCCCAATCACAAAGCGTTTTACACCAGCCGGGTTGGTCAGTGGGCCAAGTAAATTAAAAATACTTCGAATACCAAGTTCACGACGTGGACCAGCAGCATATTTCATGGCTTTGTGATGGTTCGGTGCAAACAAGAAACCTACACCCATTTCACGGATACAGCGCTCGGTTTGTTGCATATCTAAATCAAGATGAATACCTGCTTGTTCAAGTAGGTCTGATGAACCTGATTTACTTGAAACGCCACGGTTACCATGTTTTGCAATGGTTGCGCCTGCTGCTGCAATGACAAAGCTTGACGCTGTAGAGACGTTAAATAAATTTTGGCCATCACCACCAGTACCCACAATATCAACTAAATGTTTGATATCACTAACATCGATCTTGATCGCAAATTCGCGCATGACACGTGCAGCAGCTGTCATTTCGTCAATGCTTTCACCTTTCATGCGTAGGCCCATCATCAAAGCACCAATTTGTGCTTCGGTTGCCTCACCTTGCATGATGCTGCGCATAATTTCTTCCATTTGAGGCTGGGTCAAATGAATGTTCTTGGTAATGTGGTTGAGCGCCTGTTGGATATTCATAGTCATGATTTACAGCATTAATGATTAAAATTTTTAGGTGAAGTTGATCAAGAGTGGGATGTTCAGCTTGTTGCGTTCCATGTTTCACTAGCTACGGGGAGCTATGTTAGCAGAAAATAACCAAAGATTTTTGTTGTTCGATACGAGTTTTAAAAAATTTGCTGGTTTATTACTTTAGTTTGATTAATAAACAGAATTTATTCATTGAAAAAGGTTTTAGTTTGTTGTGAGTTTTTATGATAAATAATTAACCATTTGGTATATCTTAAACATAAATATATCTAGGAAAAATGCGTATAAATCCGTCAAATAAAAGTGGATATAGTAGGGCGATCTTTATTTTGTCTATTAATAAATATGTATTTAAATAACTTGAAATATGTAGGAGCTTTAAAAAATAAGCGCTCATTTATTTTTGTATTTGTTGCACTGTTTCATCCACTAGAAAGTTATGCGCAAGAAGCTATAGAGCAACCACAAAAGCAAGCTAAAACAGATAAAGTAGTCCGTGTTGCTGTGACAGGGTCTCGGATTTCAAAAGCACAAAAAGATGGCCCTACTAGTGTGACCATAATTACCGCAGCCGATATTGAAAAACAAGGGTTTAGTAATGCATTTGATGCGCTTAATAACCTGACGCAGAACACGGGTTTTGTACAAGGTGCCGATTATGGAAATACTTTTACACCTGCGGCTAACGCTATTAGCTTACGAGGCTTAGGACCTAATCATACTTTAACTTTGATTAATGGACATCGGGTTGCAGACTATCCTGTACCTTATGATGGCTCTGTCAATTTCGTAAATTTAGCCAATATTCCAACTGCCATTATTGATCGTATTGAAATATTAAATGGTGGTGCCTCTGCAATTTATGGTTCAGATGCAATTGCAGGTGTCGTGAATATTATTCTGAAAAAGAAAACAGACGGCACACAATTTAATATCAAGGCAGGCGGAACAAAAGAAGGGGGTGAAAACTTACGTTTACAACTGAGTGGTAGTAAAACTTTAGACAAGCTCAGCCTTGTTTATGGGGTTGAACTCAGTGGCCGTGAACCGATTTGGGCAGCCGATCGAGATTTTATGTCGGGCCGAACTCGTTTGGGAGAAAAACCAGATACGGTTGTAGGTCGTAAAAATGCCAATACTGGAAAATATCTTTCCATTGGTGGGTGTCAGGCCTTTAATGGTTTATTCAAAGGTTCAGTCAGTAATATAGGACAAGCTGGTGCAGACAATTGTGCTAGTGGTTTGGCACGACCAACCTATTGGACGGTCCAAACCCAAAACCGCAGTCAAAATGGTTATCTCGGTTTAGACTATGAGTTAAATGAAAAACTCAATTGTTTGCCGATTTTTTAATTGGCGCCAATCAAATTGAAAACAATACGCGTGGTCCGACATGGACTTCTTTAGCCGCAACGAGTGGTTATTTCCTCAATCAAGATTCGGGAAATTATGAAATTTGGAATCGCCGTTTTGCACCTGAAGAATTAGGCGGGGTAGAACGCGTAAATAAAAAATGGAAAGAACTTTCTTCAAACTTAAATTTTGGAATTCGAGGCGATATTGGGGAGACGAGCTGGAGTTATGAGGCGGCCTATAATGGTTCCATCTATACCAGTCAGCTACGCCGCCAAGGCTTATTACGTTCGAATGTTGATGAGTACTTCTTAGGTCAGCAACTTGGCACAGATGCAGATGGTATTCCTATTTATTCACCTCATTTAGATCGTTTAAGTCGACCACTAACAGCAAGTGAATTTGAGAGTATTTCGGGAACAACAAAAGAAAAAGATAAGTCATGGGCACAAAGTTTGACCTTAAGCGCGAATGGTGACGTACTTAAGTTACCTGCAGGAACTGCCAAACTTGCGGCTGTGGCTGAAATTGGACGTCAAGGTTTTTCGATTAAGCCGGATCAGGCACTTGAAAATGGGGAGTTTTATAATGCGAGTTCTAGTGGCGAATATAGTGGCACTCGTACACGCCAAGCACTTGGTGCAGAATTATTCTTGCCTTTAGCGAAACCATTAAATTTAACGCTGTCTGGACGTTATGACCGTTATGCTTTGTCAGATAACAGCATTGATAAGTTAACTTTCGGTTCGGGTCTCGAGTTTAGACCACATTCGACTTTATTGGTGCGCGGTAACTACGCGACTAGCTTTCGTGCACCAGATATGAACTATCTGTTCTTAAATAAGCAAAAAGGTTATTTCGCAAGTACGACCGATTATTTACGTTGTAGCCAAATGGGACAACCTTTAGATAAATGTAGCTTTAAAGATTACTCGCCTGGGGCAAACTATACTTTAACCGGAAACAAGGAATTGAAACCTGAAGAGGGTAAATCTTATGGTGCAGGTTTTGTTTGGTCACCAACCAATAAATTTGATATCAGCATCGATTACTGGGATATCAAAATTGATAATCTTGTGACCAACTTAAGTGAGGACAAAATTCTACGTTTAGAAGCAGATTGTCGTTTAGGCAACCAAGATATTAACTCTGCAGCCTGTATTGATGCATTAGCACGTGTGGAGCGTAACCCTGCAAATGCAGTTGTCGACCCAAATGTGATTAAGAATATAAATATCGTTCCGATTAATGCTGCATCAGACCATACTCGCGGGATTGACTTCACTAGCAGATGGCGCTGGAAAACAGACAGCTTTGGTAACTTTCTCTGGACGATCAATTATAGCCGAGTACTAGAACATGAATATCAACAATCAAAAGATGGCGAGAAAGATGACTATTTAAAAGATTTAACCATTCCTGATTGGCGTGACCGTTTTAATACCAGTCTCAGCTGGAGCTTTGGTGATTGGGCATCAACAGTATTAGTTAATCGTTATGGCAAAATTCCAAACGGCGACCAGACTGCCTATCTAAGCCCAACGTATTTAGTGAACTGGAGCGGTACTTATCAAATCTCTCCAAAAGCTTCTGCTTCAATCATTATTAATAACCTGTTTGACAAAGTGAAACGAGATGACACGGGCGGTTGGCCGTATTATCCAGTAGGATCATATTCACCATTCGGCCGTCAAGGTTGGTTGGAGTTTAACTATAAATTCTAAGAATGATGTGTGGATGCAGCGAAGTGGTACAGCATTTGCTGCATATTTTTATTTAAAACTACAAAGGATAAAACCCCTTATGTTGGTCAAGCCTTCATTTAAAAAAAGATTGCTACTTACAACATTATTATCTTTATCGGCAACACAGATTTTCGCATCGAATAACAGTGAACAAATCCCGATTGGTAAATTACCTGAATGGGTTGTACCAGAATCTTATGATTTAGATTTTAAGATTGATCCCGCACAAAAAGGCTATACCGGTAAAACTACGATTCATCTAAAACTGGCTCAAGCCACAGATCACATCTGGATTCACGGTAAATCCTTAACGGTGAAAGATGTGAATATCACATCGGCAGAGGGCGCCAAAACCAAAGCAAAATATGAGCAAGCCTCCGAGGTGGATGGGGTGAGTAAAATTAAATTTGCCAAGACCTTGCCAGCAGGCCAGTATCAACTCGTTCTAGATTTTAATGCGGCGTATGACCAACAGCTCGACGGTATTTATAAAATCGAGTTTGAAGGTAAACCTTATGTGATGACTCAAATGGAAGCAATTAGTGCACGCCAGTCATTCCCATCATTTGATGAGCCACGTTTTAAAACGCCGTTTAATATTCGTTTGACGATTCCAAGCAAATATTCAGGGTTTGCCAATACCCAACAAACATCTGAGCAAGCAGATAAGTCAGGTTGGAAAACGCTCAGTTTTGCACAGACAAAACCACTACCAACTTATTTACTTGCATTGGCTGTCGGACCTTGGCAATTACAAAAAGGGCCTGATATTGGTGCAACTTCATGGCGTAAGCAGCCAATCCAGTTACGTGGTATTGCACCCGATGCAAAAGCTGAAAAAATGCAGCATGCCTTATCTGAAACGCCAGCCATTTTAAAAACTTTAGAAGATTATTTTGCCTTTGGTTATCCATTTGACAAGCTAGATTTACTGGCAGCACCAGACTTTGCCGCTGGTGCAATGGAAAACCCAGGGCTAATTACTTTTAGAGATTACTTGATGTTGCTAGATAAGGACTCGCCAGTCTCTTTTGTACAGAATTCATTTAATGTCAATGCACATGAGCTGGCGCATCAATGGTTTGGTGATGTCGTCACGATGCCGTGGTGGGATGATTTATGGCTAAATGAATCTTTTGCGACATGGATGCAAAGTAAAATCACTCAAAAATTACATCCCGAATTTAATGCTGACCTAGAACGTATTGCAGATACTGCCGATGCGATGAAAAGTGATAGTTTGGTGAGTGTACGCCGTATTCGCCAGCCTATTTTAAGCAATGCCGATATTCAAACTGCTTTTGATGGTATTACTTACCAAAAAGGTGCTGCTGTTTTAAATATGTTTGAAAGCTACTTAGGCGAAGAAAAATTCAAACAAGGGGTACGCAATTATATTAATAAGCACCAATATGGTAATGCGACAGCCAATGATTTAATTAGCGCTTTAGCAGAGCAGTCTGGGCAAGGTGAGCGTTTTGCCAGAGCGATGAAAAGTTTCCTTGATCAACCAGGTGTGCCTTTAATTAACACCGCATTACAGCAAGAAGGCAATAAAGTCTTTTTAAATGTGAAGCAAAGCCGTTACTTACCTGTGGGTTCAAATGGTGATGCAAGAAGCCTGTGGGGTGTACCATTATGTGTACGTTATGATGTTCCAAATGCAGGTAGTAAAGTGCAATGTGAATTGGTAGACCAAGCAGAAGCCAAGATTGAACTCAAAGGTGCCAGCCTTGGCAGTTGGTATATACCAAATGCAGACGCGGCAGGAAACTACCACTTTAGTTTGCCACAAAAAGAATTTACTCGTCTGACTGCCGCTACAGAAAAGCTTTCTAACACTGAACAGTTGGCTTATGCCTATGCAATTTCAGCTGCATTTAACCACGGTGATATTAATTTGTTGGCTGTCGTAGATGCTGCGAAGAAATTTGCCAATTCAAATAGCCGACAAATTAGTACAGCGCTGTTTTCCCAGTTAAGTACCATTCATCGTCATGTATTGAAAACAGAAGCTGAACGTGAACATTTTAGAAAAGTCTTAGCTAATTTATATTTACCAAAATTAAATCAGTTAGGTTATGTAAACAAAACAGGTGAACCAGCTGAAGACAGTTTATGGCGTAGTGAGTTGGTTAGATTTCTTGCTTTAGATATTCAAGTTTCAGAAGTTCGTACCCAACTCTTAAAACAGTCAGATACTCTATTTGCTCAAAAGCAGCTTAATTTTGCGCAAGTAACACCTGAATTATTGCCAACCATTTTAGCTGTACGTGTACAAGAAAAAGGTCAACCAGCTTTTGATCGTTTATCTGGAGAGTTACAACGCGTGACTCAACCGACACAACGTCTTGCAATACTTACAGCTTTGGGTTCAGCAAACCAAGAAGCAACGCGCCAACAAGCCCGTCAGTTGATTTTAAACCCACGTGTTAAAGTCGGTGAAGTTCGTACCGTGGTCAACTCAATCAATAATTATGGAGATGAGCAAGGTGGCTTATGGTCTTGGTTTAAAGTAAATCATGACGCCGTGTTTGACCGTTTAGGTAAATCTTCGGCTGGGCGTTTCCCTGCAATGTTTAGTGGGGCAGCATGTACCCAACAACAAGCGGCACAGTTAAATAACTTTTTTGCACCACGAACTAAAGAGTTGGTTGGGGTAGAAAGAGGATTGAAACAAACCAAAGAACGTATTCAACTCTGCGAATCTTTGGTGGCAAAACAAGATGGATCAATTGTGCAACAGTTAAAGTTGTAATTGTTCCAGCCATGAAAAAAGCCAACTGATCTTAGTTGGCTTTTTTATTCAGGTTACTTATCAAATCCAGTCATTTTTAAAATGACTTATTCGAAGCTGAATTATGCATAAATATCTAAAAAGTTTTTAAAGATTTGATGGCCATGTTGACTCAAGATTGATTCAGGATGGAACTGCACGCCTTCAACAGGCAATGTCTTATGTTTAACACCCATAATTTCTTCCATTGAGCCATCTGCTTCATTGGTCCAGCACGTTACTTCAAGGCAATCAGGCAGTGTTTGCTGATCGATCACCAAAGAGTGATAACGCGTTGCCGAGAATGGGCTAGGAAGATTACTGAAAATACCTTTATTGCTATGGTACATATCAGATAAACGTCCGTGCATCACTGTTTTGGCTCTTACAATTTTTCCGCCAAAAGCCTGCCCAATACTTTGATGCCCTAAACACACGCCAAGTAGAGGAATTTTTCCGGCAAAGTGGTTAATTGCAGGAATTGAAATACCAGCTTCGCTTGGAGAGCAAGGGCCAGGACCAATAACTAGATATTTTGGTTGCCATCGTTCAATATCCTCTAATGTGACTTGATCATTGCGAACTACTTTTACTTCCTGATTCAACTCGCCAAAATACTGGACGATGTTGTAGGTAAAAGAGTCGTAATTGTCGATCATTAGAAGCATGATGAACTTAACCTCATGATAATTAAAATATATTTAATAAGTGACTAAAATAGTTACCCATATTGATACCCGTTTTCAGAAAAGGCTTTTTAGGTTTTAAAATAAGAAGCCGCTTTCTAATGGGCTAATATAGCAAAAAAAGAAGTAACCAGTTTAACTATTTCATTCGTTAGAAATTTGCAGAAAAACGGCTTTAAGAAGTGAGTCTTTTGAAATGATATATAAGTACAATTAAGGCAGAATAAGCTTTTCTTAAAAATAAAAAAACTATTCTGCCTTGGTCATACAAGAAGATTAAATCTTACGTGTGTTATAGATCAGCCAATCTAAAACATCGCCAGACAAGTGTTCAGCGAGCCTTTCTTGAACAGTTTGATGGTAACGATTTAACCAGTCTTTCTCTTCATTCGTTAGCATATCAACAACGATACAATCTAAATGAATCGGGCAAAGGGTTAGCGTTTCAAACTCTAAGAATTCACCGTAAGTTTTTTCAAACCCAGAGTGAAGTTTATTTGCAACCAGATTCTCAATACGAATGCCGTATTGACCTTCATGGTATAGACCTGGTTCATTAGAGAGAATCATTCCTTCACGCAACTTACTATAGGCATGTATAGGCGCGTAATAAGAAAGAACTAGCGGACCTTCATGAACGTTAAGTGCAAAGCCTACGCCGTGGCCTGTTCCATGTCGATAATCTAAACCATGTTGCCATAAAGTATGGCGACAAATTGAATCGAGTAGCGGTGCAGCTAAACCTTCTGGATAAATCGTTTTTGCCAAAGCAATGTGACATTTTAAAACCAGAGTATAGTCACGTTTTTGTTGCCCTGTTGGCGTTCCTACAGGAACAACACGGGTAATATCCGTTGTTCCATCAACATACTGCCCGCCAGAGTCAATCAGTAATAGTCCATCGCCTTCAATAAATGAATAGTGCTCTTCAGTTGCACGGTAGTGAGGTAAAGCACCATTAGCATTAAAGCCAGCAATCGTTGAAAAACTTGGCCCTATAAATCCATCTTGCTGCGCACGGAAAGCTGTAATCTTTTCATCAATAGTGAGTTCTGAAATACTTTCACCATGATGAAGTGCTTTCTCTAACCAGTGGAAAAAGTGGCAAAGCGCGACTCCATCTTTAACCATTGCGTGACGGATATGCGCAATTTCGCTTTCATGCTTACGCGATTTAAAAAGTGTACTTGGGTTGATGTCGTAGACAACCTGAATATCTTTTGCGATGGCTTGTTCATAAAAAATCGAGACTTTGGCTGGATCTAAAAGTACCGAGGTATCAGAAATATTCGATAAAAACTTAGCTGTATCTTCGTAGTCACGAATCTCAATGTCATCAGCTTTGAAAGCTTGTTGAGAGGTTGAATCAACTTTGTTGCTATCAATGAATAAAACAGCCTGTTGAGTACTGATATACAAATGTGAAAGGAATACAGGGTTATACTCTACATCTTGTCCACGTGCATTTAAGACCCAAGCAATATCATCTAAAGATGAAATAAAATGACCCGCAATATTCTTGTTAGCTAAGCTCTCGCGAATTGCCTGAATTTTTTCTTTACGAGAGAGGGCATTTAATCCTTCAGGCATCAAATGGATTTTTTCTGATGGAAGTTCTGAGCGGTCTACCCAAATCTCTCCGACTAAATCTTGCTGGGTTTCAAGTTTATAATTGTTAACTCGTGCAGTATGTTCGAGCGCCTTAAATTGTTGAATGGATAATGTTTGGCCATTTACTGAAATGACCGAACCAGTTGGTAGATTTTTCTCAATCCACGCGAGATGTGTAGAAGTTTCATCACTGGTCAGTTTTTGTAATTGAAAGCCAGTTCCAGCGAGTTGTTGTTCTGCTTGTACCCAATAGCGACCATCCGCCCATAGACCTGCAAACTTTTGGGTCACAACAAGCGTACCAACAGAACCACTAAAACCGCTTAACCACTGCCTTGCTTTCCAGTAGTCTGGTAAATATTCTGACATATGGGGATCGGCACTCATCACAATCAAAGCATCAATATGCTGATTGCGCATGAGTTGACGAAGTTTCTCAAGTTTTTCTGGAACAGTTAAAACGCTCATATAGTTTCCAACTCAGGTTGAACTTTACTGGTACTTTTGTTCATTAATCTATTGATAGGTTTCTTTAATAAAAATAACACGATTGCACCAATCACTAACGCTAAAACACATCGCATAAATAAGGTTGGTAAATGATTAATGCCATCTGCCGATACGTGCCCGCCAATAAGACCAGCGATAAGATTACCTAAAGCTGAACCTGTGAACCATAGACCCATAATTTGACCACGTATAACATCAGGTGCAAGTTTAGTCATGGTAGATAGGCCAATCGGGCTTAAACACAATTCTCCGATAGTAAGTAGAAATAAAGTACCTACTAACCAAAATGGTGAAACTAAGCCGCCAGCAATTGCGAAACGGCTTGCAAATGACATCAACAAGAACCCACCTGCTGCTAGTAAAAGTGCAATAATAAATTTACTGATATAACTTGGGTCTTTATTTGACTTACCAAGTTTAGCCCAAAGCCATGCTGCAATTGGGGCAAAAATAATAATAAAGAGTGCGTTAATTGATTGAAACCATACTGCTGGAATCTCAAATCCGAAAAAATTACGGTCTGTGTAATCTTGCGCAAATAGGTTAAAAGATGTTGGTTTTTGGTCAAAGGCAGACCAGAAAAGAGCTGATGTTGCTAATAAGACAAAGCAGATAATAATTTTAAATTTTTCATGTTTTTCTAAACCAAGGAAAAATAATAAATAGATAAAATAAGCGATAATTCCAAATCCTATTCCAACTGTTAAATAAGTTGCTACCGCGACTGGATTGATATGAATAACGCCAAAGAAAGTAAGAGCAATAACGACTGCAACAGATAGTAAAAATGAGAAAGCAATTTTTGGCGCATTTCTATTTTCTACGACAGGTTTATTCCAATTGTCAGTTTGCTGACGCAATTGGTTGCATGATTGTAGTTGAGGAATGGCTAATGCACGGAAGATGAGTAAAGCAATCAACATTCCAAGGCCGCCAATCCCAAAACCTAGATGCCAGCCATGATCGCGAGCCAATATACCTGTAATAAGCGGGGCAATAAACGACCCCATATTAATCCCCATGTAAAAAATGGAAAAACCAGCATCGCGCCTACTATCTTGAGCTTTATATAATGTTCCGACAATCACTGAAATACAGGTTTTAAATAATCCTGAGCCAATAACAATAAGCACTAAACCGAAATAAAAAAAGAATTGATCAAAGAGTGCGGTTAGAGCAATAGATAAATGGCCCAATGCAATAATAATAGAACCATACCAGACCGATCGTGCCTGACCTAACCAGTTATCGGCAATCCAGCCACCAAAAACGGTCATTAAATACATAGATCCAGCGAATAACCCAACAATTGCGGCTGCAGTTGGACGGTCAAGACCTAAACCACCGTCATTAACCATTGCAATCATATAAAGAACGAGTAAAGGCCGAATACCATAATAAGAAAATCTTTCCCAAAGCTCTGTAAAAAATAAAGTTTTTAATGGTTTTGGATGGCCGAAAAAAGCTCTGTCATATTGTTCGAGTTCATGCTTCATTTCAAATCCTTTGAACATATTTGTAGTTTAGATAAAACAAAACTTTTAGTTTGTTTAATTATAAAAAAAAGTTATGTTTTATTTTTTAGATTTTTTAAAATGAAAAAGCAAGTTGGTCATGTATAAAAAAGGTATATAACAAATGGTAAAAAATTAGAAAGTTGAAATTATCAGTCGAAAAGATTCCTCTTGGTGCACCAAAGCTGATCAGACCAGCCCTAGCGTAAAACTACGATAAGAAAAATTAAATTAGCACTTTAAAACCTCAACCTTTCTATGGATGGGCAGTGAAGAGTGGTAATTGATGTTATTTAAAAAAATTGTGTAGAGTTACTTAGAAATCGTATTTATGTTCAAACTTTTTTGGCAAAGGCATATTGTAGATACTATCGTCTAATTTAGAGATTAATAGTTCTATCGGGAATAGATTATTATTTTTAAGGATTACAGTAAGAAAGTCAGATTTCTATATAAGAAAGTATTATGATCACAAATTACTGTTAGATATTGATGCGGTGGTTCATATTAGCGCAACAATTTTGCACTAAATTAGGGCGATTGCGAGCTATTCTTGTATGCCATAATTTGAAAATGTCTGAATATGGTGCATTTAACTATGCAAACAGTATAATGGGTTCAAGACAAGGGGCCTAAATCATGGATAGTTATAAGCAATTCAATGTTTTAGGTAAGTCTTATAAAGTTGGTATGAGAATTGCTATATAAATACCAGCAACTAACACGCACTTAACAAGTGCAACAAAATTTCATTGGAGCAAAATGAGCATGGCGAACAAGGTCCTTCAACTCATACAAGAAAGTGGCGCAAAATGGGTCGATTTTCGCTTTACTGATACTAAGGGTAAAGAACAGCACGTAACTTACCCAGCTGATTCTATTGATGAAGATACTTTTGAAGACGGTAAAATGTTTGATGGTTCTTCAATCGCTGGTTGGAAAGGCATTGAAGCATCTGACATGATTTTACGTCCAGATGCGGAAACTGGTTTTATCGACCCGTTCTTTGCTGAACCAACTGTAGTTGTGACTTGTGACGTTATTGAACCTTCAACTGGTCAAGGTTATGAGCGTGACCCACGTTCGATTGCTCGCCGTGCAGAAGAATACTTAAAATCTACAGGTATCGGTGATACTGCATTCTTTGGTCCAGAACCAGAATTCTTTGTATTTGACGAAGTGAAGTGGGACATCGATATGTCTGGCGCTCGTCATACATTAATCGCTGAAGAAGCTGCTTGGTCTACTGGTAAAGATTACGAGTCTGGTAACTCTGGTCACCGTCCACGTGTTAAAGGCGGTTACTTCCCAGTTCCTCCAGTTGATTCTTCACAAGATATGCGTGCAGAAATGTGTGCAAAAATCGAAGACATCATGGGTCCAGGTCGTGTAGAAGTACATCACCACGAAGTTGCTTCTTGCCAGTTAGAAATTGGTGTGAGCTTCAATACTCTTGTTCGTAAAGCTGACGAAGTTCAACAGTTCAAATATGCTGTTTGGAACGTTGCACATCAATATGCAAAAACTGCAACCTTTATGCCTAAACCAATGGTAGGTGATAACGGTTCTGGTATGCACGTTCATATGTCTATCTCTAAAGATGGCAAGAACTTATTTGCTGGTGATGAATATGCAGGCCTTTCGGAAATGGCATTGTATTTCATCGGTGGTATCATCAAGCACGCTCGTGCATTGAATGCAATCACAAACCCATCTACAAACTCATACAAGCGTTTGGTTCCTCACTTCGAAGCACCAATTATGCTTGCTTACTCAGCACGTAACCGTTCTGCTTCTATCCGTATTCCATACGTTTCTAGCCCTAAAGGTAAGCGTATCGAAGCTCGTTTCCCAGACCCAATGATGAACCCGTACTTAGGTTTCGCTGCATTGTTAATGGCTGGTATCGACGGTATCCAAAACAAGATCCATCCGGGCGAAGCTGCTGATAAGAACTTGTATGATCTTCCTCCAGAAGAAGAAGCAAAAATCCCAACAGTTGCTCATAGCTTAGATATGGCTCTTGAAGCACTTCAAGCAGATCACGAATTCTTGTTAAAAGGCGGCGTATTCACTAAAGAAATGCTTGATGCATACATCGAACTTAAAACTGAAGATGTACGTCGTCTTAACACGACTACTCATCCAGTTGAATTCGATATGTACTACAGCTTGTAATACGTATTTCGTAAAAAAGCCTGCATATGCAGGCTTTTTTATTGCTTGGAATGTTGATTGAATTCTCTACGTTTTTTATCAAAAAATTGGAGTAAACTAAGTGCGAGTTTTCATGTGAGCAGATTATGCGTAAACGACAACCAGTACTTAAACAGGAAAAGGCTTTAAATCCTGAGTTGAAAACATGGTTGTATGCTTCTGGTTCTCTGACTCAACAATTAACTGAGCTCGGTGGCGGCCAGTTTAGTGTGAGGCCCTTTAAAGAACACTTTCAGCGTTTAACGTTTGTAGATAGCCAATGGATGAACATGTCTCATGCTCATACTTCATGGGTAAGGGAAACCTACTTATATGGCTGTGAAGCAGAGCCGTGGGTGAAAGCAAAAAGTATTTTTCCAATTCAAAGTTTACAAAAAAAAGCGCGTATATTTCAGCACATCGGTTCTAAACCGATTGGCTTTTTTCTATTTCAAAGAACAACTCCGCTTTGTGACCGTCGTGTCATTCGTTTGCCAGAAGGCTGGACGCGACAAAGTTGCTATACTTGGCATGGATGTAAATTTATCGTCCAAGAAACATTCTTACCGGCTTTTGAAGCTTTTTTAAATCAGCAGCACGACAAGGAATTACTATGACGACTGCAACAGGCACAACATGGCGTCAGCGTTTAGAAGCTTATTATTATCTATGTCGATTTGATAAGCCTGTTGGAACAGAACTGGTGTTTTGGCCAACCATGTGGGCACTTTGGATTGCAGCAGAGGGAATGCCACCTCTACATATTCTTTTGGCGATGGTATTCGGTACAATTTTTATGCGTGCCGCTGGCTGTGCGATTAATGATTTTGCTGATCGTAAAGTAGATGGACATGTAGAGCGTACAAAAACGCGCCCTTTGGCAACAGGGGTAATTAGTCCAAGAGAAGCGGTATATGTATTTTTAGCATTAGTATTTGCCAGTGCTTGTACGCTGTTCTTTTTACCTATCGCGACGTTCTACTGTGCATTAGGGGGCTTGGCGTTAGCATTTATATATCCTTTTATGAAACGTTATACCCATTTACCGCAAGTAGTGTTAGGTATGGCATTTTCTTGGGGGATTCCAATGTCATTTACTGCAATGGGTAAGCCTTTAGATATAACGTGTTGGCTAATTTATTTTGGTAATTTGGCATGGACAGTGGCTTTTGACACTCAATATGCAATTACAGATCGTGAATATGATTTAAAGATTGGCGTGAAATCTACAGCTATTCTTTTTGGCCGATATGACATCCAGATTATTGCTCTTTTACAAGCAACTAGTCTTGTTTTGATTGGTACTGCACTATATTTAGAAAATATTTTATTCCCCTGGGCAATTATTGCTTTAGTTGTAGTGGCCTTTGATTTTGTATATCAAACAGTTAAAACCAAAGACCGCAACCCTCAAGTTTGTTTTTGGGCATTTCGTCACAATCGTTGGGTGGGATTAATCATTTTTCTAGGAATATTTTTAAATTTCATATAGTAAAAATGACCGTGAGGTTGAAAAGTGTTCTATGCAGAGCACTTTTTTTATGTCTTAATATTTGTGCATAAAAATATGCGGAATAAATAACACATAAAAAGGATATTCTATGAAACGGTCAAAAATTGCTTTAGCTATAACATTATCAACTTCAGCACTATTTCTTACAGCGTGTAATGACGATGATGATGACTATATTGGTGTAAATCCTGATAAAACTTATGTTTCTGAAAAATCCTATTCTAAGGATACCTTAAGTGGTGCTTCATCTATAAAAGTGATGACATATAACATGGTGAATGTACAAGGGAAAACAGCTGAAGCAACTGCTTTGGTAATGTTCCCTAAAGTTGCTCAACCAAAAGATGGTTATCGCGTAGTGGTATGGGAGCACGGCACAGTAGGTGTAGGGGATAGTTGTGCACCAAGCAACAATACGATTAATCCACGTTTTAAAATTCTAGCGGATACTTTATTAGCTGCTGGTTATGTGATTGTGGCACCTGACTATGAAGGTTTAGGTACTAGAGGCATGCATCCATACCTTAATTTAGGAAGTGAGGCTAAATCTGCAATTGCAGCAGTTAAAGCTGCTAAAGATCATTACGGTAGTCAGTTAAATAGTTCATGGATGTCAATTGGGCAGTCTCAAGGAGGCCATGCTTCATTAGGAACAGCTGAATTTGCTAATAACGACACTAACTACAAAGGAGCTGTTGCAACAGCACCAGCTTCTAGCCTTGGCGATATTATTTCTAAAATTGCTCCGCAAGCAATTAGAGACATTCTTCAGAAAGAGCAGGCTGGTACCGCACCTGTTGGTACGGCTGTGGAAGTGTATGCCGAGCTACTTGCATATGCTGCATATACCACAGTGGGTATTACTGCTTATGAACCTAAATTTAATTATCGTGCAATCTTTCAACAACGTTCTCAAAGTATAGCTGAGTTTGCAGAAGGCACTACGGGTGAAAATGGAGTCTGTTTAACTGATTTGCATAATAAATTTGCAGATGATATTCGAGATTTTCTTGCGACTAATACTGGTAAAACAGTTCTAGATTATCCAGGCCTAGCTGGTAATTTCCAGGAGAATCCAACGGTACAAAAATTCTTGGTAGATAATCAACCTGCTACCAAAAAAATTAATTCACCAGTCATGATTGTTCAAGGTACTGCGGATATGGCTGTACCATATCCTGTTACTAATGCCTTACAAGAGGGACTTAAAAAAATGGGAACTGATGTGACATTTGTACCTGTTGTTGGAGCTGCCCATACTCAGGCGATTGTATGTAGAAATGCTGAAATTTATCAATTTGTTCAATCTAAGATGCCAGCTAAAACAAATATAGTGCTTGATCCATCAGTAATAGATGCTAGTAAGAATGTTGAATGTACTGGAATAGCACAATAATTTTTTGTATTTAAAATCTTCAAATTAAAAAGGTCCTGAAAAGGGCCTTTTTTGTTATATTGTTACACAGTTTGATTTGATACTATTTGAGTTTGAAGAACTTATGAGCCAGCAACCTGTTGAAAAAAAATCTGTTCCTTGGTTATTAATGGGATTAGGTTTACTTATTCCTTTTCTAATTATTGGAATACTTTTCTTGGCTGCAAAAAGCGATGCTAAGAATAAAAAACAATATGAACAACAGCGTTTAGAGATGGCAAAAAGAATAGCTGAGAAAGAAGCTGCAAATTCTGAATCGAAATAGCTTGTTAATGAATATCCTTTTGTAATTGGCGTACAGTAGGAATATTTGTGTAACGCTTTACAAGGTAGCCTGCTTCAGTAAGCATTTGATCACGAATACGGTCTTCTTCTACTTTTTCAAGATGGGTAGTTTTCCTAATTAATAAAACGATTGTCAAATAAGAACAGAAATTGTAACTACTAATTTATTTAATCTTGAATTGGTGATATTTCTGTTTTTGAACAATTTATTTCAAATGTCAAAATTATTTATCGAAATTGGTCAATTAATACGCAAAAAAGAACTAAGAAAAAATTATCTAAGAAGCTTTGGGTTTACAGTAAGGTATTGATCGTAGCTATCTCGGCCGTATTGAGCGTGGAGAGCTTAAGACTTATAGAGCTCTGCTTAGAGTGAACTATTTGTTTTAGGTGTTAATATTTCTTTTTTTAATTTTATAAGTTCCTCGACTAGAAAATTTTTTAGTGAGATCGGGGCTTCGTCCAGACAATTGTTTAATTAGGATGGGAGTACCATTTGGAGCTTTGCTCCATACAGCATCATTCTCTACATAAAGTACTATTTCGGTACGTGAAACTTTAATAAAAGTTTCACGAAGTATTTTTGCCGCAGCATCGGCTATATCACTTTCATCCTCTAAGTCTTCAATTTTCATGTCTAAAACCTCATTTTGATTAAATTTGTTTAAGTTGAAGGATAACAGAATAGATATTTGATCCAAGAGAGAAATGAATTATTAAAAGTAGTCAAACGTCTAGAGAGACTATTTGGAAAAAATGCTCTGGCTATCTAGACTGCCACCATTATGATGGGCTTTAACCACAATACAGTCCATATAAACGATGGTATAGATCGCAGAAGACGGTTTTGCCATTCAGCATGCATCGGTAACTTTAGAAATGAGCATTGGAGATACATCGGCATCGTACATTTCCTTGATGGTGGCAACGATTTCACGGATAGTCATGCCTTTGGCATAAAGGGCTAGAATCTGGTTATCCATTTAAGTGATACGGGTTCGATTTTTCTTAATCAACTGAGGTTTGAAAGTGCCATTACGATCACGTGGTGATCTCTATCTCCCTATCATCACTAAGTACAATCTTACTAGAATAACCATTGCGTGAATTTCAACCAGATTTACGGGCATTTTTTTTATGTCCGAGATGTTCGGTAAGTTTGGCATTGAGAGCCGTTTCAACAGTGATTTTGGTCAAAAATGAGCGAATTGATTGAGATCTTCTCCTGTTTTTATTCCTTTAGCAAATTTTGCTGCAAGGTCTTTTAGTTTTCGTTCGTTCATCATATTGCCTGACTCCGATGTGAATATGAACATAGCAAATTCAGGCAATTACACAATTTAATTTACAGTCTCTTCTAAGGCTGTAACCATCTTTTTTTCAAGTAGTTTTCTTATCTGTAATTCAGGTTAGTTAATTTTTCTCTAGCTTAATATTTCCTCCATTAACTTAATATTGGAATTTATTTTTTTTATATCTTTCTCAATCTCATGTTTATGGGTAATGAAATATTTTTCTAGCGTAGCATCATTAGATAATAAATTATTTAAGAATTCGATATTGTTCTCTTTTTCTTCTAACTCTGTCAATAAATCACTTTTTTTTGACATAAAAATATCTTGAAGTTTTTGTTTTTTATATTTATTTCTTAAATCATTTAATCTTGGTGTTTCCTTGTAACGAAAGGAATTTTTTGAAGATGTAGTGGGATCTGCTTCCAAGTATTTAAAATTTAGAAGGATTTTTAGGCCTGAGTACATACGTCTTTTAGCAGTTTTTGGCATGTTTGGTCTAGATGTCAGCATTTTCTCCCAAAAATCTTTAGCTTGCCAATTATTGACTTCGTGATTTATGAATAAATCTAAAAAATCATCATACAGTGGTAAATGAGTATTTCTTGCCATAGCTGAACAATTTTCACTTATTAAAAAGAGGATTATAGTCCGTGGATGTTTAATCCGTAAATGATGATAGTTCTGTTTTTTGAGCATTTAAATCAAATGACAGAATTAGCAAGTTTACTAGGTCAAAAAATTCGTAAGGCTAGAAAAGAAAAAGGCCTTTCTCAAGAAAAGTTAGCCCTTATGTGTGGTTTAGATCGTAGTTATATGGGGCGGATAGAGAGAGGTGAGGTTAACATTACTGTGCTCAAGCTTTATGAAATATCAAAAGCTTTAAATATTCAAATCATTAATTTTTTTGAATAGAAATATATTTAGCTTGGTTTTAATAAAAATTATTTTTAAAAACAATATTTTGCAATGAAAATGGTAGTATTTGTTTAGGGGTTTTTCATTTTAGTAGGTGTTCTACTGCAAAAAAATAATTGACATTGAGTAAAAAACGCCCCATTATCCTGATGTAACACGGGTTGCATAGTCTACCTACTGTATTTAATTTGTGATGACAGGTGGCCGCCTGTCATCGAATTCAAAACTATTAACGCGACTAAACATTAGGAGTTAAGAACAAATGAAAGTATATCAGATCAATTATGACCTGCGTAAACAACGTAACTATGACGAGCTTTATAAAAAAATTATGTCTCTTGGTAATTGGTGCCATCCTTTGGAGTCATGTTGGTTAATTGCCTCTGAAAAAACAGCGTCACAAATTGCAGGGGAATTATTCAAAGTCATGGATAGTGATGATGGTTTATTAGTAACTCGCTTACAAAATGAAGCTGCTTGGTACAACCTTGATTCAAAAGGAACTAAAGAAGTCAGTAATTGGCTTCAAGAAAATTTGAGTAAAGCATCATAAATGGACTGAGCCAAGGATGGCTCATTCTCTTTCAGAGTAAATATTTATGGCAAAGTTAAAAGGATTCCTAAAACTGAGTGATCTTGCAGAGGTCCGCACAGGTTTTACATTCCGTGAAAAGGTTGAAGAAGTCGAGTCAGGCAATGCCCACGTATTGCAGATCAAGGATATTCGTAACATTGCAACGGATACATGTGGCTATACGCTGTTTGCGGATTCGTTACCTCAAATTGATTGGCAGGGTAAGGATAACGCAATCGTATCGCCTGACTCTGTATTATTGCCTTGTCGTGGAGAGTATCTCAAAGCACATTATTTTGTAGGTCATCAAGATCAATCAAAAGCACGACCACTCATTGTGAGCAGTCAATTTTTGATTTTGATGCCAAATCAAAATGTACTACCTGAATACTTATGCTGGTACTTAAACCAACCTCATGTGCAATACGAGTTACGCAAAGAAAGTCAGGGTTCTAAGATGCCAATGCTGAGCGTATCAACAGTCAGCCAGTTTGAGGTTGAAGTCCCTAGTTTGGACATTCAGCAACGCATAATCGAATTAAACCGTATTTGGGAGCAAGAGCAGATCTTGACCCAACAATTACTTAAAAATCGTGAACAAATGATGATGGGCATGTTTAAACAACTGCTCCAAGGAAACAAATAATGGTTACTCAAATTAATCAAGATACCGTCAATAAAGCCCTTTGGTCGGCATGTGATGTATTCCGTGGCACGGTGAGTGCAGATACCTATAAAGACTATATTTTGACAATGCTGTTCTTAAAGTACATCTCTGATGTATGGCAAGACCACTACGACAATTATAAAAACGAATATGGTGATGAACCTGAACTGATTGAAGAAATGATGAAAAACGAGCGTTTTGTACTGCCTCGTGAATCTAATTTCTATACCTTGCATGAGCGTCGCTTTGAGCCCGGCAATGGTGAACGTATTGATATGGCTTTACATGCGCTTGAAGAAGCGAATGGTACAAAGCTCAAAGATGTAGGCAAAAGCGTTTTCCAAGATATCTCGTTTAATACGGATAAATTGGGTGAAGAAAAGCAAAAAAACACCATTTTAAAAGACCTTCTTGAAGTTTTTGCTGTTCCTGAATTGGATCTAAAGCCAAGCCGTGTCGGTTCACTTGATGTGATTGGCAACGGGTATGAGTTTTTGATTAAAAACTTTGCTGCGAGTGGTGGTCAAAAGGCGGGTGAATTCTATACACCACCTGAAGTATCGGACTTAATTGCTGAGTTACTTGATCCACAAAAAGGTGACAGTATTTGTGACCCTGCCTGTGGTTCTGGCTCACTGTTAATGAAGTGTGGTCGTAAAGTTGTATCAAATCACAACAGCAAAGAATATGCGTTGTATGGGCAAGAAGCGATTGGTTCAACGTGGTCATTAGCCAAGATGAACATGTTCTTGCATGGCGAAGACAACCACAAAATTGAGTGGGGCGATACCATTCGTAATCCAAAGTTATTGGATAAAAATGGCGACTTGATGCTATTTGATATTGTGACAGCAAACCCACCATTTTCATTGGATAAATGGGGGCATGATACAGCTGAAAATGATAAGTTTGATCGTTTCCGTCGTGGTGTACCACCAAAGACCAAAGGTGATTATGCCTTTATCTCACACATGATTGAGACGCTAAAACCTGTTACAGGTCGTATGGGCGTTGTGGTTCCACATGGCGTGTTATTCCGTGGCTCATCTGAAGGTAAGATTCGTGAGAAGTTGATTAATGAAAACTTATTAGATGCGGTGATTGGTTTACCTGAAAAGCTGTTCTACGGTACGGGTATTCCTGCTGCCATTTTAATTTTTAAAAAGCAAAAAACTGATGATTCGGTTTTGTTTATTGATGCAAGCGGTGAGTTTAAGTCAGGTAAAAACCAAAATAACTTAACAGAAGAGAATATTGCTAAGATTGTTGAAACCTACCGTGCGCGCGAAAGCGCAGATAAATATGCGTATTTGGCGACTTTGCAGGAAGTGAAAGACAACGATTACAACCTGAATATTCCTCGTTATGTGGATACCTTTGAAGAGGAAGCTGAGATTGATTTGGTTGCTGTACGTGCTGAGCGTGAGCAGTTAAAAACTCAACTTGCTGAGCTTGAAGTTGAAATGGCGAAGTACTTAGAGGAGTTGGGTTATGGTGCCTAATGGTTGGAAATTAGGGAAAATATCTGATCTTGCTAATACCAAAATGGGGTATGCATTTAAGAGCAGTGATTTCGTTTCTTTTGGTATACCTTTGCTCAGAATGGGAAATTTATACCAAAATTCTTTAGATTTTAGTCGAAATCCAGTTTTTCTGCCTTTTTCATATGAAAAAGATTATGACAATTTTCTAGTAAAACCTAACGACTTGGTTATGTCGATGACTGGAACTATGGGTAAGCGTGATTATGGTTTTACAGTACAAATTCCAGAAGATGCTCCTATCTCTTTATTAAATCAACGGGTAATGAAGTTTATTGCTAAGAAAGGTATTAATTCTAGTTATTTGAAGTATGTGCTGCGTAGCGAAGTACTGTTAAATAAATTGTATTCTTTCCCTGGTGGTACAAAACAAGCTAATTTATCGGCTGATCAAGTGAAAGAGCTTTCGGTCTTAATTGCCCCATTAGAGGAACAATACAAAATTTCCCAAATCCTCTCTACTTGGGATCAAGCAATTTTGGCTACTGAAAAACTGCTTGAAAATAGCCAACAGCAGAAAAAAGCATTGATGCAGCAACTGCTAACTGGTAAGAAGCGTTTGCTTGATGAGAATGGAAAGAGGTTTAGTGGGGCGTGGAAACATATAAAACTACGAAGTTTAATCAAGGAAATTAAAAGGGATAAAGAGCAAAATCCAAATAACATCGAGCTTTTGACAGTAAAGCTTCACAATAAAGGGGCTGTAGCTTCTGGAAAGTTTCCCAATTCTACAGAAGGAGGTAGACCCTATTATAAAAGATTTGCGGGAGAACTTATTATAGGTCGCCAAAACTTGCATAACGGTGGAGTTGCGATTGTACCTTCTGATTGTAATGGGTTAATTGCATCCAATGCAATTTCAAGCTTTGAAGTTTTGAAGGACTGTGACATTAATTTTATTTTATCAATTATGAGTACAAGTCACTTTAGGTATGTAATTGATAATTTAACTGGTGGTACAGGGCAAAAAGAAGTCAGTGTTCGTGAATTACTCAATGTATTTGTGTTTATTCCTTGCATCGAAGAGCAACGGAAAATTGCTAAAGTAATTTCTTTAGCAAATCAAAAAATTGATACTTTGCAGAAAAAACTTGATTGCTTAAAGCAAGAGAAAAAAGCACTCATGCAACAACTTTTGACAGGTAAAAAACGTGTCAAGGTGGCTGCCTAATGATGCAAATGATGCCTAGCTATTACCGCATTATGGCGGGTGCGAAGTCTGTATTTGCTCAAGAGTTTCTAGAAGGCGGCTTTATAGCCGCCAACTGGAACATTGACCAAGACCTAACCCATGACTTACCTGATGATTGGCGTGAGTTTAATCATCGTTTTGTTGGGCAAATCCAACGCTATATGGGCTATGTCAAAGATGAGTTGGCTGAGGCAGATCAACAGGTGAAAGGGGTCATCATTGCACTTGAAGATGATTTAAGAATTCGTCGTGCTTTGAGTGTGGCTCAGAATATTGAGTTTTATCGTTATCAGTTGAGTTTTAGGCTGATCAAGGGTGGAAATATTAATAATTAAATCAGGTGCTTGATTATTTTATTAAATAAACCTGTAGTTAGATGCTGGATATGTAATATTAAATTTTAATTAAATCAGAGGGTTGTTAATGTTAGATGTATGGGAAAGTCGTCGTGAAGAAAATAAACGTAGAGACAATGATAAGCGTACGGAGTGGGAGCGAGATTATGCTCGTTTAATTCATTCAGCAGCCTTTAGACGCTTGCAATCAAAAACTCAGGTTCTAGGATTGGGAGAGAGTGACTTTTATCGTACCCGCCTGACCCATTCAATGGAAGTTGCTCAAATTGGAACAGGTATTTTGCGAAGTTTAAAAGCAAAATATAAAAATCAAGATCAGGAAATTTATGATGTTTTGCCAGATGAAGCTTTAATGAATGCGATTTGCTTAGCTCATGATATTGGTCATCCACCTTTTGGTCACGGTGGTGAAGTCGCTCTAAACATTCGTATGCGTGAACATGGTGGTTTTGAAGGAAATGGGCAAACATTAAGAATTCTCACGCAATTAGACAAGTACACTGAGAATTATGGCTTAAATCCAACCCGTCGTTTGCTATTAGGGGTACTAAAATATCCATCCTCTTATACAGCAACAGTACAAGAAAGTGCCTATGGGGAGCTCAAATCTCCACGTTGGTTATCTGAGTCTAAAAAACAGAAACCTCCTAAATGTTATTTAGATACCGAAGATAAAGTTGTAGATTGGATTCTTGAACCTCTAAATTCAAACATAATTGAGTTTACTAAATTAGAACCACATAAATCAGGTCATTTGAAACCAGCCAACAAAGCTTTGGATACATCTATTATGGAGCTTGCTGATGATATTTCATACAGCTTACATGACTTGGAAGATGCTATTTCTTTAGGAATGATCACTCGTACAGATTGGGAAGATCATAATCAAGCTCAAGAAAAGGATAGTAATGTTCTTAAAGAAGAACGTTTTAATAGTTGTGGATTTAATAGCATTACTATAGCCGAGAAGCTGTTTTCAAAAGAAAGCTATCAACGTAAGGATCAAATCGGGGATTTAGTCAATTTCTTTATTACAAATATTGAGGTGAAAACTTCGGCTATTTCATCTGCATCTTGTAATTTGATTAAATGGAATGCAGTGTTAAATAAAGAGCACAGATTACTTTTAGATCATATTTTTGAATTAGTGGAAAACAAAGTAATTAAAAGTACCAATGTTCAACAGCTTGAGTTTAAAGGGCAAAAATTAGTTATGGAGTTGTTTGATACACTGGCTTCTGATCCCAAAAGACTTCTGCCAAGTTCAACATTATCTCGTTATGAGCGACAAGATTCAGATTCTAAAAGAATGAGAGTTATTTGTGATTATGTTTCTGGAATGACAGATGATTATGCGACTCGTTTGTATGAGAAGTTACATTCTCCATATAAAGGATCAATATTCGATAGACTTTGATTTTTAGAGTTTTGAAACATATTTAACTATCACAGTACATGTGAAACTAAAGCAAGAGCAAAAGAATGAATCAACTTTACACGCCAAAATTTCAAGAAGAATACAGTGCAAAGCTTCCAGCTTTGACTCTACTGAGTAATTTGGGGTGGTCATTCTTTTCCCCATCACAGGCACTCGTTGCCCGTGATGGAAAACAAGACCAAGTTGTCTTACGTCAAATCCTGCGTAAAGAACTCTCTAAACGAACTTTTCCATTTGCGGGTCAAGAATATCCACTCTCTGCAAAATCAGTAGATAACTTAATTGCCGAAATCTGTAGCCCTGCTTTGAATGAAGGGCTACTGACTGCAAACGAAAAAATGTATGACCATTTGTTCTACGGTATTCCTGTCACTGAATTTGTGAATGGAAAAAAAGTTAGCCCTACGATTCCATTGATTGATTGGCATAACATTCATAACAACGACTTTTCATATACTGAAGAATTTGCTGTCACACGCTCAGGTGGTGTAGATACACGAAGACCCGATATCATTTGCTTTGTAAATGGTATTCCTTTAGTGGTGATAGAAGCAAAACGCCCCGATAGTCAGGCAAAGAAAGGTCCAACGATTAATGAAGGGATTTCTCAAACGCTTCGTAATCAGCGACCTGATGAAATTCCACATCTGTTTGCCTATAGCCAACTTCTGCTTTCTATAAATGGACATGAAGGGCGTTACGGCACATGTAATACCCCTGCTAAGTTTTGGGCAGCGTGGCGAGAAGAAGATACTTCTGATGCAGAGATGTATGCGCTTAAAAATAAGAAATTAACTGTTTCACAAAAACAGAGCCTATTTTCTTATCGTCCAGTCGATGACTTAAATTGGTATGAAAACCTAATCGCAGGTGGAGACTTAGCTGTTACAGGTCAAGATCAACTGCTGATTAGTCTATTAAAGCCTGAACGACTCCTCGAAATGGTTCGCCTATATACGCTTTTCGATAAGAAAGCAGGAAAAATTGTTGCTCGATATCAGCAAATCTTTGGTATCAAACGCCTCATTGAGCGTATTAGTACAAAGAACAGCAAAGGTGGACGCGAAGGTGGTGTCATTTGGCATACAACGGGCTCAGGTAAATCTTTTACCATGGTCTTTCTTAGTAAAGCTTTGATCTTGCATGAGGCTTTAAAACAATGCCGTATCTTGGTTGTTACTGACCGTGTTGATTTAGAAGATCAACTCAGTAAAACCTTTGTGTCAGGTGGTGAGTTGGCAGGAAAAAAAGACAAGCAAAATGCCATGGCGACTTCAGGCAAACGCTTGGCTGAACAAATTGGTAAGGGTACAGAGCGAATCATGTTTTCTTTGATTCAGAAATTTAACTCTGCAACGAAACTTCCTGAATGTGTTAACACAAGTTCTGACTTCATTGTCTTGATTGATGAAGGGCATCGAAGCCAAGGTGGTGAAAACCATGTGCGTATGAAACTAGCACTTCCAAATGCTGCATTCGTGGCATTCACTGGTACGCCATTGCTTAAAGATGAAAAGACCGTTAATAAGTTTGGTCCTATTGTTCATGCGTATACGATGCAAAGAGCGGTAGAAGATAAAACCGTAACGCCTTTGCTCTATGAAGAAAGAATTCCTGATTTAGATGTCAATGAACGAGCGATTGATACGTGGTTTGAACGGATAACAGAAGGTTTAAATGATCAGCAAAAAGCAGATTTAAAACGTAAATTTGCGAGAAAAGGTGAAATTTATACTGCTGATGATCGTATTCGCCTGATTGCGTTAGATATTGCCAATCACTTTGTGAAAAATATTGATGATGGTTTAAAAGGACAGCTTGCTTGCGATAGCAAGGCTTCAGCGATTAAGTATAAAAAGTACTTGGATGAAGCAGGCTTGTTTGAGTCTGCTGTGGTGATGAGCCCACCTGATAGTCGTGAAGGAAATACTGATGTTGATGAATCGACTACCCCTGAAGTGACCCAATGGTGGAAAGACAATGTCGGCACTCAGGATGAGCAAACTTATACCAAACAAGTAATTGAGCGTTTTGAAAAAGATGATTCGCTTAAATTGCTGATAGTGGTGGATAAGCTCTTAACAGGTTTTGATGAACCTAAAAATGCTGTTCTTTATATTGATAAAAATTTAAAACAGCACAATCTGATCCAAGCAATTGCGCGTGTAAACCGACTTCATCCAATGAAAAAGTTTGGTTTATTGATTGACTATCGAGGTATTTTAAAAGAATTAGATTCCACAATTCTTGATTACCAAGATCTCGCTGCTCGTACCCAAGGTGGCTATGATATCAATGATCTTACAGGCTTGTATACGCAAATGAGCTCTGAATACAAACGTTTACCTCGTTTGTATAAAGCGCTATGGGCAATTTTTGCTGATGTCAAAAATAAAAATGATCCAGAGCAGTTGCGCCAAGTTTTAGTCCCACGCATTGAAGAGCGTGAGGGTGAGTTGGTTGATATTCACTTGAAAGTACGTGATGATTTTTATGAAGCACTTACAGAATTTGCTAGTTGTTTAAAAGTTGCATTGCAGTCAGCAACCTTCTTTGAAGATAAAAGCTTTTCTGATGCAGATCGTCAGCACTACAAAGAAACAGTCAAACTATTTACAAGCTTGCGTCAGATTGTGAAACGAGATGCTGGAGAGACTATTGACTATGATCAATATGCTGAGCAAGTCAAAAAACTTCTTGATAAGCATGTTGTGGGTATTGAGGTAAAAGACCCTGATGGAGTCTATGAAGTTGGCAAGATGGGCAAAATGGCGCAACCCGAAGATTGGAGTGAAGAGAAAACACGTAATGAAACGGATATCATCAAAACTCGTGTAACGAAGATGATTGAACAGCAATTACGTGATGATCCCTATGCTCAGGAGGCTTTCTCTAAACTGTTACGTCAAGTCATTGAAGAAGCAGAGAAAGAATTTGATCATCCATTGAAGCAACACATGCTGTTTAAAGAGTTTGAAGAGCAAGTTGAGGCTCGTCGTTTAGATGAAATTCCTGATGTGTTCAGTGGTAATAAGCATGCTCAAGCTTATTATGGTGTATTCAAGAAACTATTACCTGAAGCATTCTCGATAACAGATCAACAGAATCAAGATAAGTGGATTGAACTCGCTTTCGAGGTTGATCGTTCTGTCATGAGCTCTGTAGCTGAAAACTCAATTAATCCACAAAATATTGAAGCAGATATCCGTAAAAAACTATTACCGCAGATGTTCCGTGAATGTAAATCCATTGGTAGTGGTATGGATCAAGCCAAAAAAATTGTGGAAATGATCGTACAAATCACACGGGTCGGTTTGAATGGGCTCTAGGATGAATACGCTGCCAGAGAGAAAGTTAAGCATCATTTATGGTGATGAAGTTGTTGATTTTGAGGTGCTTGAAAGTCCTAGCCGTACTGAAAAGATACTGATTAAAGTCTATGCTGATTGTCGGGTAGTTGTATCGGCACCGTTAAATGCAGATGATAAAACAATTATTGATGCGGTCAAGCAGCGTAGTCGTTGGATCTATAAGCAATTAAGAGGGTTTCGTGAACAAAGTAAATTTATCACGCCTCGCCAATATAAAAGTGGTGAAAGCCACTTTTATTTGGGTAAACAGTATCAATTAAAAGTGATTCATGATGATACCAAGCCAAAAGGTGTAAAACTTCTGAGGGGACGATTGGAGGTAAACACCTTAGATACGGATATTGAAAATATTAAATCTCATTTAAATGAATGGTACAGATCTCGAGCAAAAGTCATATTTGAAGTACGATTGAGGCAGATTCTTGAAAAAGCCTTATGGGTTGAAACTCAGCCTGATATTCGTTTGATGACCATGCGAACACAGTGGGGAAACTGCTCTCCATCAGGTGTACTTACGCTCAATCCTCATCTAGTTAAAGCGCCTACAATCTGCATTGATTATGTTATTTTGCATGAGTTGTGCCATTTAGCTGAGCATAATCACAGTGATCGTTTTTACCAGCTTCTCACTCAAGTGATGCCTGATTGGGAAATAATAAAAGAGCGATTAGATAATATGGCTGTGAAATTTTTTGAATAGAATTTAATGTGTTCTGAATAGCCACTGATTATTTAACCAGCTATATTTAAGAATTTATTCTGTTTTATTTTTAAGCTGATTAAGAAGTTCACGTAATATAATAGGATCAATTGGAAGATTATTATTTAAAGAGTTTTCTAAAAAATTAATGTGTGAGTTGACGACATGATTGGAGGGGGTTGCAAATATTCTTTCTTTTAATTTATCGATTTCAGAAAGCTCATCAAATGCTAAATTTATATATGTATCAAGAGATGTGATAGATCTGTGGCCAGTCCATTCAAGCATAATTTGTTTTAATCGATATGTATTTAATAGCATTTTTCGAAATTCATCACTATTCGTTAATTCATGTTCTAAAATTAGAGATTTAAATTTTTCTGTGATAAATCGATGGCGAAACATGTGAGCACAGACTTGGGAGGAAAGATTTGCCTCTTTGGACCAATTATTCATATAAGTAGTCAAAGTATCGGGTTGTAATGGATGGCCTGATGTGTGGGAAATAAAAATATAATCATGATTAATGCCCTTTTTTTGCAGTATCGGATTTCTATAGTAATGAACATAAAAGCGTAAATTGAGTAAAAAAGTTCTTGAAACAGGAATTTCCCGTGTCTTAGTTAAACGATTATTTTTTAAATTTATAATTTCTAGTAAAGGTGAGGCTGATTCACTCTTTAACGCTGATCTTAGGGATTTCATGGATAGAGAGCAGACTTCTGTTCTTCTACCACCTGTATTTTCAAGTGCCTGAATAAGACACAAGTTTCTAAGTCTTAAAGGCTCATTCACTGAGTAATTTATATGATTCAAAAGTTTATTATAATCATCGAGTGAAACAGGATAGCGTTTGCGTTGAGGTGAAGGTGGAGGGAACGAATAATGATAATAACTCGGGGGAGACCTTAGTTTGTTATTTTCTCTAGAGACTTTTTTATTTTTACTACTTAAAGATATTTTATTATTTTTACCAATCCCAATAAAATTATTAAGATTATAAAGCTCTGCAATAAAAAAAAGAAAATTAATAGCTTGATAAGCAATACGTATAATTTGGTTATTGGATCGAACATCAGGGTCATCTTGTAAATAATCCATAAAATCGGAAAATAAATTATTGTCAAATTGTGAAAAATTTTCTATTTTCTTGCAATAAAAAGTAAATCTAATAAAGTGAGTTAAATGATTGGCAAATATTCTGTATGTGCCACCATTATATTTTTGAGAATAACCAAATTTTAATTTATAAATAAGATATGAATTTGCTTCATAGCATGGAACACCATTAGGGTATATTAAAAAAGGTAAGGCATCAATATTGAAAAATTTTATATCTTGTTTGGATGTGGAGAGGTAATTTGGTAATGATAAATTACTAACCATTGAATATAGTTTTTTATTTTTCATTATAAACCACCTCATTAGCATGGTTTAATAATTTTTCAAAATATTTTAATTTGTTGTTGGTTTCATCAATAACATATTGGTTGTTTGTGCCTAAAGCTAAATTGGAAATTGTTGACTTTAGATCATATATGATTTTGATGAGTATTAAGTTATTAATTTTAAGATAATTATTCTCTGACTTTAATTCTTCAATTTTATTTTTTTTACTAGCTAGAGTTATGGTGATTGAAGATAAAGCTTTTATTCTCAAATCATTAAATTGAGTATATGTCATATTTGAATATTTATTTACGTATAATTTATGTGTATTGAGCGATAGTGAAATAATTCCATATTCGCTATTGGAGTATTTCGCTATATTTTTTTGAGATGAAATAGCGGTTTTTATATCATTGTCATTGATATAATTATTGGGCTTATTTATTATAAGTTGAAGTAAATCAATTTCAGATTGAATTGATTTTTCAACTTCATAATTATCAAATTTTTTCATATTTCATCCTTAACTATCAATATTAGCTCAAATTCTTGAATGATATTATTGTTTTTATCTTTGGTAGTAAAAAATCTAGGTTGAAGGTCAATTATATGTTCATCAATAAGATAGTGTATTTTGCTTGATAGCTTATTTGTAAAGTTGAAATTTTTCATGCTAGTTATTTCTAAGTCATTAACATTAAAATGATTTAATAATACTGTGCGTAAGTCTTCAATATTTTTAACAATTGGGCCGGATATTCCTAAATAGGCTTCAGTAATTGTGTGAGATTTTACGCCATTAAGAACGCTGCCTGTTAATGGTTCAGTAATATAATGATATAAATGTTCAATATCAGTATGACCGAGGAAGTGACGTAATGTATCTAAGCCATCAAAGCTTTTTGACCAGAAAAATATCATTGCAAAAAAACGTCTTAATTGATGTTGGCGTATATAATATCTCCTATATTCATTTGGTGAGTATTCTATTTTTTTTGTTTGAAAATAATCACAAAATAAATTTAATAAGTTGCTATAGTTTCCAGGCGATAACTTTTTCCATGTATTTCTACTATAAGAATAGTTATTTATCAAATTAATATCTGAAAGTGTAGAAAAATCATTTTCTAATATGATTTCATTAAAATTTTTAAGTTTATAAATGATTTTTGCTATGATGCTTGGTATAGGTCTTGACATCTTTTCACGATGAAAATTAATGCCACCAACACCGCTTTTTCGATTATCAAATATAACTTCAAATTCTTTGAATTCTGTTATTAATGGATCAAAATTCTGAGGTAATAAACAATCTAATGGGTGTAAATCAATAATTTCTGAGTTGCGTCTAGCAGTGATCGCTCCTAATGCAACTAATATAGATGCTAATAGAATATTGTAAAAATCTATAAATCCATGATTGTTACGTAAATTTATAAAATAATTTTCATCTTTAGGTATTTTTAACTCTTTAATACCTATTTTTTTTAATGTGCTTGGAAATTTTGAACTGTTATAAAAATCATCAAAATTACCTTCTTTGTTTTTGATGAATAAAGAATATTTAATAATTGTATCAAGCAATATATCTAAATGTTTATGAATAAATTCAAAAGAATCACGTATAGCTTTAAAAGTTACATCAGCAGGAAGTGTTGCAAACCTCCCCAAATCTTTTAAAGGGGTTATTTTATTTATTCTTTTCACTCCAATAGTATTAAAGTTAGAAATATTGATTTGAGCACAATCATTTTGAGAGTGGACAAATAAAATTTTTTTTAAGTTCTTTATTTGAGATTGAAGTTCTTGGTATGAAAAGTGTTCTTCATCACTAGTCGTGTAAGGAAGACATAAGTATTCTGTTTTAGCTGTGTCTTCGATTAAGTTTAATTGATTTAAAGTAAAAGGTTGTTGGTTAAATACGATGATGCGATCTTCAAGAGATTTAATGAAAAAATTTTTTTTTACTTTATTGGGATTATATGTAGAGTAACCCTCATTACAATAAATCCAGTATTTAGATTTTCTTAGCTCTTCTAATGTTAGGTCAAGTTCATCATTATTGTTATTATTGATGAAAAAAGGATATTCCTCTTCAAATTTAATTACATCATTTATATCTATTTCTTTAATTTTTTCTTTTAGAAAATCTGTAACAAATATATTATAATTTATTGATGCATTGATTTTTCCATTGTTTGAAATATTGACTAGATAATCGACTATATAGTCTTCATTAATCCTATTTAAACCATATTTGCTTAATTCTAAAATATTAGAATTAACCAAAATAGAATTAATAAAGTAAATTATATTTTTTAAATTAATACTTATGGTTTGAGTTTTTAATAATAATCCTTCATTGTAAATAGGGTGGCTTTGAATGCAAAGCCAGTATTTGAAAGTGTTTAGTATGTTTGGTCTTTCTGTTAGTAAAATATTGTTATCAATTTTTATTTTATTGAAGTTGATTGTTATTATTAATTTATTTAATTTAATCATCCATATATTTGATTCAAATTTTGTATTATTATAAAACCAAGCAGGATTTCTTACATCTGATAGTTTTAAGTTGTGTATGGTGGATGTTTTTTCAAAAGATTTTTCAATTAGTCCATAATTGTTGGGATTGCCTATTATCTCATTCTTTAATAAGATGAGTTCTTTCTTTGACATATTTTCTATATTTTTATTAGGGTCAGATAAAATATCTTTTAATTGATTATTTACTATCATTTATAAATATTCCTTCGATTATTTTATATTTGATTGGGTTTTTTTTTGCTATTTCATACATTTCTATAATATCTTTAGTTAAATATAAGCATTGTTGTAAGTTATTTTGAAATGCTTCAATCTGTGATATTACATAATTTGCACTTGTATACCACCATTTTAAATGTTTTTTTATGTTTTTTTGATTGTAAGATGTCTCTTCAAAAAAGTATTTAATTGAAAGAAAAATTTGTAGAAGAGGGACTGTTATTAAATAAATACCTATATAACTATTTTTATCTTCATTGTTTTTTTTCTCAATATTTATTTCATGAAATCCTTTTTCAATATGATGAGGTATATCTTTGAATGCATGATTATTTATAAATTTATCAAGTTCTTCTTTAGTGAAATCTACAGATTCGAATAAGTAAACTGAATCTTTCATCGATTCGTAAATAAGAGCATTTTGAAATATTCGTAACCATCTGTTCGTATAAAATTTCCATAGAGTATCTGGTAGATATGAATCAATCAATGCAGGGTTATATTCCTTATGGCCTAGTGCTAGACTCATTTTATTTACAGACATAGTTTCATAGTAAACACGTACTCCACAGCTTGCTCTAAATCTTGTTAATGTTAAATTTTGAAAAATATGGCTACATTCATTATCGTTAAGTAATATATCACCGTTTTTATAACTTGTTATTTCATATGATTTTTTTAGATTATTGATGAGGGTGATATTAGTGCCATTCTCAAATTTTTTTACTTTTCGTGGTTCTGTGAATGCGGTTCTTGAAGTTAATAACATGTATTCATGATCTAGATTATTTTCAGATTTCAAATAATTTCTTGCAATGCTAGTAATTTTTATGATGTCTTTAATTATTTTTACTGATTGAGGGTTTAATTTAATTAATTGTTCAGCATAATTTACTCCTCTTCTCTTTTTAAAAGACTTGCTATACCAAGATTCCCCAATTTTAAAAAGGCCTACATTGTTTTTATTGTCATATAGTTTCCAATTTATTAACCAAGATTCAGTAATTGCAGGATGTTGATTGATTAATAGTATAAGAAAAGGGTATAAGGTATTGTAGCTTGAATAAAAAATTTCATCCTTAATAATATCCTTTTCCTTATCTGAACCAGATATACCTAAAAAATGAGGATAATTCTTAAGGGTTTTGTGCTTAAAAGGGTTTTCATAATAAGTTCGAAATGTATTATTTTTATTTAGAACTCCAATTGGTACATTATTTTTTAAATTATTGTTTTGGCTTACTTTAACTATTCCTTTGCTAAGACATTCAATAAAAAAATTATATTTATCATTTGTTTTTTGTGTGAGTACTTCTGAACAGTAGATTATATGGTCAATTTCATTAATAATTTTAACAAAAATTAGTTCTTTAGCTTCACTATCAGTATAACTTATTGGAATCTGTGTAACTAATTTATTGTGTATTAATTGTTTATTTTCATTTTTTACTAAGTTTGTTGTTGTGTTCTTATGTGTACATCTTTTATAGATTGGCCTGAGTATTTCTGTAATAGGTTCTTGCCATATTCCATAGTTGACTAATACGTTGTACATATCAACCATAGAACTCCATCTCTTGTGAAAATGACCAATATTATAGTTTTTTATTTTTGCATCTATTAAGCATAAATTATAAACAATAAGCATGCTTTCAAATGCATATTCTGAAGACATTGCCTTCTGTATTTCTTTAATATTTGGATAGACTATAACTAAAACTCTAAATAAACTAATTAGAAAACCAATCTTTTTTGACAATGTGGTTGATATGACTTTTTTTCCATAAATGATCATTACATGATGCAGTTTACTTGTGAACTCTTTTCCATAGGTGTCGTAAATAATGCTGATATTGAGATTTAGTAATTTATTATCACTACTGAAGATATTCCAACCTCGATAATATTCAATCTTTTCTATATTTTTTTTGTTTTTTTTATATAGAAAGATACACTCTTCTACATCCTCACTTATCGAATTAAGTGAAAGTAAAGTTGTAGTTACACTTATTTTTAGCAACAAAGCTAGCTTATTGAATACCGATTGTACCTCATAGCTATAATGATATTTATTGTAATTAGTTGTGTCCAATTCAGTATAGATAAATCCTATAAAGCATTGTAGATGGCTCTCCAGTGCTTCAGACGATTTTAAATCGAATATTGAGTGTTGAGTTGATGTCTGTTTCAAACATTCGATATACGTGCAATAAAGCGCTACCATTGATGTAAGTTTATTAAGTTTCTTTTCTTCCTGTTTTAGCCAGTTATAGCTATCTGCATCTAATGTTTTTGAGTGTTCATAATCTTTAAGATATCTAACTTTCATAGGATGATGTATCCATGACGATTGTCAAATAATTGAAGATCAAAAAATGCACTATGTCAATGAAAAATATATAAAGAAACTATTTGATAACTTTATTTAATTAGGAAAAGTGAATGGTCATCTAGTTCAATGATGGCCATGACTTCCATCTTGTCGTTGAGCACAACAAAGTCAGTAACTTTACGATTGAACTGACTACGAATTTTATAGTCATTACTGGTAATTAATGCGCTAAACGCCACTTGTGCTAACACATGATAATTTGGAAAACTTTGTTTTAAACGTATAAACATTTGAGTTTCAAAGTTTGTAATGACAGGGCGAGCAAAGAATTTTTGTTTTGGAAATAAATAAGGGCGTAAACAAACAAGAAGAAAAATACAGGTGCTTACGCAACCTAAAACAATAAAAAATAAGTGACTCGATTCGAACATGTGAAGGCATCATACAAATAAAAACCCACTCATGATGAGTGGGTTTTTAAGAATCTTGGCTCTCCCACCTGGGCTCGAACCAGGGACCTGCGGATTAACAGTCCGTCGCTCTACCGACTGAGCTATGGGAGAATCTGGAAAAGGATTTTAGGCAGGAAAGAGGGCTGGGTCAAGCCTTAATAACAGAATTAGAGTGAATATCTAATCGTTTGGTTTAAAAATACTCGAAACATTGATTTTATTCAAAATAATGAAAAATTATTAAATCATTAGAAAAGAAAAAACCCGCAATAAATGCGGGCTTTTAGAATCTTGGCTCTCCCACCTGGGCTCGAACCAGGGACCTGCGGATTAACAGTCCGTCGCTCTACCGACTGAGCTATGGGAGATTAGTAGATGGCTCTCCAACCTGGGCTCGAACCAGGGACCTGCGGATTAACAGTCCGTCGCTCTACCGACTGAGCTATTGGAGAATCTGATGCGCATTTTATGGATGAAATCTAAAAGCGTCAATAAGAATATTAAAGAAAATGAATCGTTTGCTTGATTAATATGCTTTTGCTGTATTAAAAATAAAAAAACCACCCCAAATAGGGTGGTTTTTCATAAAGAAATAAAATTATTTCTCTACACCAGCTGGTTGACCTGCAAGTTTTGCATTTGCATAGTCCCAGTTCACAAGGCTTTCTAGGAAAGTTGCGATGTATTTAGGACGTAAGTTACGGAAATCGATGTAGTAAGCATGTTCCCATACGTCAATTGTTAATACAGCAATTTGGCCATGTGCAAGTGGAGTGTCTGCATTAGAAGTTTTAGTAATAGATAATTTACCGTTTACTTCATCAGCAACTAACCAAGCCCAACCTGAACCGAATTGAGTTGTTGCAGCAGCAGTAAATTCTTCTGCAAACTTTTCGTAGCTACCAAAAGCTTCGTCAATTTTAGCAGCGATTGCGCCAGTAGGCTTACCACCACCATTTGGCTTCATGCTGTTCCAGTAGAAAGTGTGGTTCCAAACTTGAGCAGCATTGTTGAAAATACCAGCTTTAGATGCATCACCAGCAGTCGCTTTAATGATTTCTTCTAAAGTTTTACCTTCAAGGTCAGTCCCTTTGATTAAGTTGTTTAAGTTAACAACATAGGTATTGTGGTGTTTATCGTGATGGTATTCTAAAGTTTCTTTACTAATATGTGGCGCTAAATCATCATAGCCATATGGAAGTGCAGGTAAAGTAATGGTTGTCATGTTCCTATTCCTTGCATTTGCTGGGTTATACAATTAAGTGGCTCTATTGTAAATGATTCTGGTAACAATAGGGCATCGTTTTAAAGAACTATACACAATAAAGATCTAATTAATACGCATAACACAGATTGAAAAAAAGACTTAATTAAATCGGATTATTCAATTCAAAATATTCAGCTTCAATTGAAAACTGTTTTGAGATCGCTTGTGCCAAACGCTGAACTCCATAACGCTCAGTAGCATGGTGACCACAGGCGAAATAGTGAACCCCTAATTCTTTTGCTTCATAAAAAGTTCGTTCACTGACTTCACCTGAAATATAAGCATCACAATTTTGCAAAGCAGCTTTAGCAATAAAATCTTGAGCGCCGCCTGTACAGAAGCCTACTTTTTGAATGCTTTGCTTTTCTGCTGGCAAATGAATCACTTTAAAATCAAAACTGTTTTGAAGCTGTGCTTTAAACTCATCTACAGAAACTGCTTGCTCTAAATAACCAATATTACCAATCGGATGTTTCTCGGTTAAATCGAGTGGTTCTAAATTCTTCAAGTTTAGTTTTTCTGCAATCGCTACATTGTTGCCCAAAGTTGGGTGTGCATCTAAAGGTAGATGATAAGCGACTAATGAAATATTATTTTGAATGAGTTTTTTAATGCGGTTGCCTCGCATTCCAGTAATTGGATACGGTTCACCCTTCCAAAAATAACCATGATGTACGAGTAATAAATCTGCATTTTGAGCAATTGCTGCATCAATCGCATCTTCGGAAGCAGTAACCGCACAAATGATACGTTTTACTTCAGTTGAACCTTCAATTTGCAGGCCATTTGGTGCGTAATCTTTAAATTCTGCCGCTTTTAAGGTTTGGTCGCACCACTGAATAATTTCATGCAAATTTGCCATGATATTTCCTGAATTGAGTAGTAAATAATTGCTAAAGCTATAGAAACATATTTTGTTGTGTAACTAAAGCTAGACAAATCTTTTTTGACTTTTTTATGTATATCGACATATTTAATTTAAAATGCTTAACTGAAAACTCTTTTTGTTCAATATATTAATTTAATTAAAAACTTCTTTGCGTAGAGGATATGAACGTGCGCCGCACCTTTACATGGTTACCTTGGGTGTTACTTATTATTGTAATTGCCAGTTTTATTGCATGGCAAAAATACCATCAGCCGAAACCAACTGTTGCAGTTGATGGGGTGCAAATGCCTGCTGAGAAAGTTGAACCACTCGTTGATACTTCGCGAGCGGGCGGGGTGGTATCTTATAGCGCTGCAGTAAAAGTTGCAGCGCCAGCAGTTGTTAATATTTTTACGACCCAGAAAGTTAAACAAAATCATCCATTATTAAGTGATCCGGTCTTCCGTGAGTTTTTTGGAAATCAGGTTCCTGAACAACAACAGCAAAATGAAAATAGCTTAGGCTCTGGGGTTATTGTACGAGCTGATGGTTATATTCTGACGAATAATCATGTGATTGCTCAAGCTGATCAGATTGTAGTTGCATTACATGACGGCCGTCGTGCAGAAGCAACGATTGTTGGAACAGACCCTGATACTGATTTAGCTGTAATTAAAATCGATTTAGATAAATTACCTGTATTGCCATTTAAGTTGAGTGGTAATGAAGTAGGTGATGTGGTCTTAGCAATTGGTAACCCATTTGGCGTAGGCCAAACGGTAACTCAAGGTATTATTTCTGCGACTGAACGCTCTGATTTAGGCATTAATACCTATGAAGACTTTATTCAAACAGATGCCGCAATTAACCCAGGTAACTCTGGTGGAGCATTAATTGATGTGGCTGGGAATTTAATCGGGGTAAATACTGCTATTTTCTCTCAGTCAGGTGGTTCTTTAGGAATTGGTTTTGCAATTCCTGCTAAAGTTTGCCAACAAGTTTTAAACTCGATTTTGAAAGATGGCCGTGTAGTCCGTGGATGGTTAGGTATTAGTTTAGTACCGCCTACACAAGAAGACGTATTAACACCTAAACAGCAAATTGGTGTTGTGGTTGCAGATGTCTTGAAAAATGGTCCAGCTGCATCAGCAGGTATTAAGATTGGTGATAAAATTATTCAGGTGAATAACCAACAAATCACTTCAGCATCTCATTTGATTAATTATGTTGCATTACAAGCGCCTAACAGCGAAATTAATGTAATGGTCGAGCGAGATGGGAAGCAACAAAACTTTGTGGTGACAGTAGGGGAAAGAAAAAACCAAAATACTCAATCGCAATTTATACCGCTGCCTAAACAGTAAAGATAAAAAAGCCTCGTAATGAGGCTTTTTTCTTGGTGTTAATTAAGTATGAGATAGTGCTTGATGCTGATGTTTGAACTCAGTTAAAGCATCAATACGGTACTGAATGAGCATTTCACCAATCTCAGCACCTTTAATGTTTTCAGGTAAATCCTGAACTTTAATAGAGCGAACGATTTGCATCGCATCCAACATGTACTGAGCTTGTGGATAAGGTCGGTCTTCTAAACCTAATCTTCCTTTAGCATCACATTCACATGCTTGTACAAAAGCTTCAACTCTCTCAGGACGACGTAATACATCTAGACGCTGTAATAGACGCCATACTGTTCCCGGTTTTAACGACATAATTTGATGACATTTTAGGTGTTCTTTACACACTGATAATGCCAACTGTCTAGTTTGAGTTGGAACTTTTAAACGTTCACATAACTCGGTAACAGGTTTTACTCCACGTTCTTCATGCATGATATGGCGAGGAAGTTCGTTAGCTGGAGTCAATGCTTTACCCAAATCATGTACTAAAACAGCAAATCGAACATCAAGTGAATAGTTTGATTTACAAGCTTGCTGTAATGACATTAAGGTATGTATGCCGCAGTCCACTTCTGGATGATATTCAGGGCGCTGTGGTACACCAAATAATGCGTCAATTTCAGGGAAAAGATGTTTCAACGCCCCACAGTCACGTAATGTCTGAAAATAAACATCCGCATGATCTTCTAAAAGTGCGCGAGAAGTCTCTTTCCATACACGTTCTGGTGTTAAGGCATCAAGCTCACCTGATTCGGCCATGGTTTGCATAAGCTGCATTGTCTCTGGCGCAATCTGAAAACCATATGAAGAATAGCGAGCCGCAAAGCGTGCAACACGTAAAACACGTAAAGGGTCTTCAGCAAAAGCTTCTGAAACATGACGCAAAGTTTTATTTTCTAAATCGGTTTGACCACCATATGGATCGTATAATTTGCCATCTTGATCCATTGCTATGGCATTGATGGTTAAATCACGGCGAATTAAATCTTCTTCTAAACTTACTGTGGTATCGGTAAAAAATTGAAAGCCGTGGTAGCCTTTACCAGATTTTCTTTCAGTACGTGCAAGTGCATATTCTTCTTTCGTTTCGGGATGAAGAAACACAGGAAAATCTTTGCCTACAGGTTGAAAACCTTGGGCGAGCATGTGTTCCGGCGTTGCACCGACAACAACATAATCTTTTTCTTGATAGGGATGCCCAAGTAAAAAATCACGGACGGCACCGCCTACTAAATACACTTGCATGAAAAAACCTCTATTCTTCAAGCAATCATGCTACAGAATAGAGGTTTTCTCAAGTCATTAGAGATGCTTTTCGTAAAAAGCAGTTTCTAAATTACTTTTCTTGTTGTTGGATTTCAGCAACAGTTAAAGCAGTCATATTGATAAGACGACGAGTTGTTGCTGTAGGTGTCAAAATATGAACAGGTTTTGCTGCACCAAGTAAAATTGGACCAATAGTAACGTTGTTACCAGAAGTTGCTTTCAACAAGTTAAATGAAATATTTGCTGCATCTAGGTTTGGCATAATGAGCAAGTTTGCCGAACCTTTGAAACGTGAGCCAGGGAATGCAAATTGACGAATGTTTTCGTCTAATGCTGCATCACCGTGCATTTCACCTTCAACTTCAAGCTCAGGAGCTTGCTCAGATAAAATACGATAAACTTCACGCATTTTTTGAGCACTTGAGTCAGTCTGGTCACTACCAAAACTTGAATGAGAAAGCAGGGCTACACGCGGAGTAATACCAAAACGACGTACTTCTTCAGCTGCTAAAATAGTCATTTCAGCAAGTTGTTCAGCAGTCGGGTTTGTATTTACGTATGTATCAGCAATAAACAAGTTACGATCTTCAAGCATTAATGCATTTAAGGTGAAGAAGTTATTCATACCTTCTTTTAGACCGATGACATTGCGTACAAAGTCAAGGTGAATGTTATAGCTACTGTAAGTACCACATAACATACCGTCTGCTTTACCGAATTTAACCAGTAGAGATGCAATTAATGTTGAACGGCGACGTGCTTCACGTTGAGCATATTCAACAGTAATACCTTTGCGTTGCATAGTTTGATAGTAGTCTTTCCAAAACTCTTCATACATCGGGTTTTGTTCTTGATCTACAATCTCAATGTTTACGCCATGTTGTAAACGTAAGCCTAATTTTTTGATATTAGCTTCAATTACAGCAGTACGACCTACTAAAATTGGTTTAGCTAAATCTTCATCAACTGCGATTTGCACTGCACGTAATACGCGCTCATCTTCACCTTCAGCATATGCGATGCGTTTAGGATCAGTTTTTGCTTGAGCAAAAATCGGTTTCATCAAGAATGCAGAGTTATAAACAAACTCAGATAATTTTTGACGGTATGCAGAGAAATCTTCGATCGGACGAGTTGCAACACCTGAATCCATTGCAGCTTTAGCAACAGCAGGGGCAATTTCTAAAATTAAACGTTGATCAAGTGGACGTGGAATTAAGTAGTCACGGCCAAATGAAGCAGATTTTTCGCCATAAGTTGCTGCATCTGCTTCTACGTGTGCCATACGTGCAATTGCATGTACACATGCAATTTTCATGTCTTCATTAATCGTTGTTGCACCAACGTCAAGCGCACCACGGAAAATGTAAGGGAAACATAATGCGTTGTTTACTTGGTTTGGATAGTCAGAACGACCAGTTGCCATGATTACATCAGGACGTACTTCATGTGCATGTTCAGGTAAAATTTCTGGATCTGGGTTTGCCAAAGCAAAAATAATAGGGTTCTCAGCCATCTGTTTCACCATTTCTTTGGTGAGAATACCAGCAGCAGAAAGACCCAAGAACATATCAGCACCAGCCATTACTTCATGTAACTGAGTCGCTTTAATGTCTTGAACATAACGTTTTTTCGATTCATCCAAGCCTTCACGTGAAGTAGTGAGTAGACCGCGAGAATCGGCAACAATGATATTTTCTTTATTTACGCCTAAAGCACAAAGTAAATCTAAACAAGAAAGGGCAGCAGCGCCTGCACCTGAAGCTACAATTTTGATTTCATCAATTTTCTTATTTACAAGTTGCAATGCATTAAGCAAAGCTGAACCTACAATGATACTTGTACCGTGTTGATCGTCATGGAATACAGGAATTTTCATGCGTTCGCGAAGTTTCTTTTCGATATAGAAACATTCTGGCGCTTTAATATCTTCGAGGTTGATACCACCGAAAGTTGGCTCAAGAGAGGCAACAATATCTACAATTTTATCTGGATCGTTTTCTGCAATTTCGATGTCAAATACGTCAACACCAGCAAACTTCTTGAAAAGTACGCCTTTACCTTCCATTACAGGTTTAGACGCTAATGGTCCAATATTACCTAAACCAAGAACAGCTGTACCGTTACTGACTACGGCAACCAAGTTTCCGCGAGCTGTATATTTAGCAGCAGCAGATGGATCACGTTCAATCTCTAAACATGGCGCAGCAACTCCTGGTGAGTAGGCTAGAGCCAAATCTCGTTGGTTGACAAGTTGCTTACTTGGGGTGACGCTGATTTTCCCTGGGTTTGGATATTCATGGTAATTTAAAGCGGCCTGTTTTAAAGATTGATCGTCCATCTGAGTCTCTATTTGATACAAAAAAGCAAACTAGTCAAATTGCTCATTTAGGGAGAGGCAACTCGCTTCTTTAACTATGCTTTAATTTTTACCAATTAAGAGAATAGTAGACGAATTGCCAATAGCCCCGTGGTGAGCTAAATGCTAAAGAATATAACACTACTTCTTTATTTCTCACAGTCAAAAACGCTCATTTTTGGAAAAAGCAGCATAGGTAAAATAGATGATTAGAACAATTAAGAAATATGCGGATTTGTTTGTAGATAAGGAATAATCTGCTCGGCAGGAATAGGGCGACTAAAGAAATAGCCTTGTAAAAAATCACATTGCTGTTTTTGTAGATAGGTGACTTGTTCTTTTGTTTCTACACCTTCAGCAACCAGTTTAAGTCCCATACTTTTACCCATCGCGATCATTGCATTTACTATTGCTTCTTGTTTGTGATCACCAATTTTAGAAATAAAAGCACGATCAATTTTTAATACGTCAATTGGGTACTCTGTCAGATAGGCTAAAGATGAATAACCCGTACCAAAGTCATCTAAGGCAATGGAGATATCTCGTTGTTTTATCGCATGTAATAGCGTTTTTACATTGGCAGTATTGTCTAGAAGGGCTGACTCTGTAATTTCAAGTTCGAGATCTGAACCTTGAATATTATATTTTTGCAAAACCTCATCTAAGTCGTTGAGTAATAAGCCTCGATGTATTTGTTGAGCGACAATATTTACAGAGACTTGAATATTGATATAACCAGCATTTTTCCACTCTTGGAGTTGCTTTCCAACTTTATCTAAAACAACTTTCCCAATATCTGAGATCAGGCTACTACGCTCAGCAAAAGGTATAAACATATTTGGCAGGATTAATCCTTTTTCAGGATGCTGCCAACGAATGAGTGCTTCAAAACCAATAATTGATTGATCGTGTAGATTAATTTTGGGCTGGTAATAAATGACAAATTCATCATTTTGGATGGCTTTACGTAGCTCTTGCTCTAAATCGGCAGTTTTATATGAGTGATTTGTTTTATTGCAGTAATAGCAAATTGTATTACCACCTAAACGTTTTGCCTCGGAAAGAGCTTGCTCTGCATGATTGTTGAGATGATCAATTTGTCTGCCATGTTCAGGAAAACATGCAACACCGATAGATGCGGTAATAAAATATTCGTGATTATCAATGTAAAAAGGTGCATTGAGTGCTTGTAAAATGTTTTGGCAATATTGCTCAACATTTGGATGAATTGGCGAAATTTCATAAATGATTGCAAAATCATCACTATTTAAATAGGCGACTAAAATCGCATTGATATTGATTAAGCGTAATCTTTGTGCGAACTGTTTAAGTAACTCATCACCACTATCATTATTTAAAAATTCATTGAAAGCTCGGAAGCGGTCAATATTTACCCGTATTAATGCTAGATTTTTAATGTTATATGAAGGGTTTACAAGATATTGATGTAATTGATTGTAGTAGTAAAGACGATTAGGCAGATGGGTGAGGCTATCGTAGTTTTTTAAGTAAGATAGGTGCTGCTCTTGGCGCTTTTGCTCAGTGAGGTCGCGTGCAAATCCAATATAATTGGTAATTTGATTGAATTCATCTTTGACCACATTGATATGCAACCATAAATATACGCTTTTACCAGAACTAAACTTTTCATCAAACTGGCCCATATATTCTCCTGTCTCCAGAAGTTGTTGCGTTATTGATGTATGAAACTGTTGTTGTAGTTCTTTTTGATTAATTGTAATGCTAAATAGTTCTTTATTCAGAAGTTCTGACTTAGAAAATCCGGTTAATTTTTCGTAGTAGGGATTACTATCAATATAGTTTAGGTGCTCATCTAAAATAAATATTCCTTCCGCAGCTTGCTCGAGCACAATTGCAGATAGTCTTAGATGTTCTTGGTCCTTTTTCTCTTGATGTATATCGCGGGTCATTCCTACCATACGAAGCGCTTTTTGTGTCTTTGGATCTCTAGTGATGACACGGCCTACATCATGAATCCATCTCCAAGAACCATCTCGACGTAAAATTCGAAAGGTGATATTAAAATGATCTGTAACGCCTTCCAAATGTTGTTTTAAACGTTCGTCAAAAAGTTTTTTATCGCTTGGGTGTATACGATCTAATATGGTATTGAGATGAATAACGGCGGTTTGAGTTTGTTTTTGTTGATCGAAAAATGTAATTTCCAATCTTTGACTTTCAATATCCCAATCCCAAGGTCGAATACCCGCAGTTTCATGTGCAAAAGCTAAATTATAGTGATGGCTTTCGAGTTGCTCATTCATTTTGGTGAGGTCATAGGTACGTTCACGTACTTTTTGCTCAAGTAAATGATTATTAAATTGAAGCTGGGCTTCAATATCTTTGGACTTATTCACTTCTTGTTGGAGTTGTACACATAATTCTTCAGCCCATTGGGTATGCTGGTCTGAAATTTGAACAAGCTGTTTATTTTTTAATAATAATTGAGAGATCTTTTGGTAATTGCGTTGAGTTGCATATGCACAAAGCACAGTTGCTACAAAGGTGAGGTTATAGGCGAAATAAAAAGGTAGCTGAGTTATGGGATTATGTGTGAATTGAGCAATTAATAGAGGGAGGGTACTAGGAATAAATAAGAGATAAAAATATCGGGGTTGCTGTGTTAAAAAAGTAAGGCCAATGATATGAGCCGAAGTAATAAATAAAGCAATTAAAATATGAGCATCTGGTAGTGCAATTAAGTCAGGAGGTAGATAAAAATGAATAATTGTGACATTTATTCCAATTAAAATTCCTGATAATAAACAAATACTTTGTAAGACACGATCAGCTTTTTTTGTAAAATCAATCGTGCGATAGTGGGTTAAAATATTTGGAATAAATAATAAGCAGACAAGAGCGACGACGGTAAGGCCAATAGACCAGCTAAATATTGTTATTGTAGATGAAAAATAGTAAGAAAAAATACCATATGAAATGAGGCACAGTAATATCAGGCTAATTAAATACCAGCGGATATATTGAGTTGAAAGTTTCAGCTGTTCAATTTTTGTTTGATGCTGTAGATATTCTTCCTGAAGCCCAGACATAAGATTTTTCTATCCTATTTTTTTACATATATACAGAAAGAATCTGATTTATCAGTGAAAAAGAATTTGAAATTTTATTCATACAATAAAAGTAAGTTAACTTTAAATAATGATTTAATCAATGTGCAGAGAACTTAGGTGGATAAAAATCGATAATTTAAAATAGACAAGGCAACAACAGGGGCAGTTTCTGTACGCAAAACTCGGTCACCAATGCACCAGTTCATAAATCCAGCTTGATTGGCTTGGGTAATTTCATTTTCACTTAGGCCACCTTCTGGGCCAATCAATAAGGCAAGTTCAGGCTGTATTCCCGCCAATACATCTTTTTGTTCTTTTTCTGGTGCTAAAACAAATTTAGATTGAGGAAGCTCAGAAGAACTTAACCATTCATGAAGAGAAATAGGCGCTAATACTTCTGGAACTAAGTTCAAGCCACATTGTTCACATGCTGCAATTGCAACAGCTTGCCAATGATCTAATTTTTTTTGATCGCGGTCGTATTTTAAGCGCATTTCACAACGCTCACTTGTTAGCAATTGAATCTGACTTACACCCAATTCAGTGGCTTTCTGAATGGCATAATCCATTCGATCGCCTTTACTCATGACTTGACCTAAAACAGCTTTAAAAGGGGCATCACGGTTTGCAGGGTTAAAATTCTCAATGGTGACAAACGCATTTTTTTTATTAATTTCGGACAAAGTCGCGAGATATTCACCACCTTGTCCATTAAATAGAGTCGCTTGTTCTTGTAGTTGTGCACGTAAAACACGCACCCAATGATGGAATACTGATTCTGTCAGTTGAATTGTTGAGCCAACTGTAAGTTCAGTTTCGATAAAAAAACGATTCATTGGGTACGCCTTACAAAATTAATTTAAACCAAGGTCAACAACAAGCTGACGAGTTGGTTCGACTTGGTTCATTGAGTAGAAGTGTAAGCTTGGTGCACCACCTGCAATGAGGCGTTCGCATAGCTTAACAACAACTTCATGACCAAAAGCTTTAATACTTTCACTGTCATCGCCATAGGCTTGTAATTGCTTACGAATCCAGCGAGGAATTTCAGCACCAGTACCATCTGCAAAGCGAATTAAATTACTTGCATTGGTAATAGGCATGATACCAGGAGCGACTGGAATGTTAATTCCAGCTTTTTCCAAACGCTCTATAAAATAAAAGTATGAGTCTGGATTAAAGAAGAATTGAGTAATTCCTGCATTGGCACCAGCTTGTACTTTTTCAATAAAACGTTGGATATCTGAGTCAAGGCTTTCGGCTTGAGGATGCATTTCTGGATAAGCCGCAACCTCAATATGAAAATGGTCGCCTGAGTGCTCACGAATAAAACGTACTAAATCTTGAGCATAAGGAAGTTCGCCAAGACCAACCTGTCCAGATGGTAAGTCACCACGTAAAGCGACAATACGGTCAATGCCTTGAGCTTTGTATAAATCGAGTAGTTCAGCAATACGCGTCTTATCATCACCAATACAAGAAAGGTGAGGGGCAACAGGAGTGCCTTTACCATTGAAATCTTCAATAGCAGCAAGTGTGCGTTCACGAGTAGAACCACCAGCACCATAAGTAATCGAGAAAAACTCTGGATTTAATTGCTGTAATTCTTGGTGAACAATACGAAGTTTTTCAGCACCGGCATCAGTTTTTGGCGGAAAAAACTCAAAAGAAATAGGTGTACGTTTAGTCATGTCAAATCCTTGTAAACAGCGAAACATTTTTAGAAAAAAGGGCAGTCGGTTCACCGTCTGCCCTTATGTTCTTAGTATTTGTAAGCGTCAGATTTGAATGGCCCCTCAACAGCAACGCCTAAATAATCAGCTTGCTCTTGAGTTAACTGAGTAAGTACACCACCGAAACCTGCAACCATTGCAGCAGCAACTTCTTCGTCAAGTTTCTTAGGAAGAACTTCTACGCGAATTTTTGCAGCTTTTTCACTTGCAGGTAGGTCGGCAAATTTCTCTTGGAATAAGTGAATTTGACCTAAAACTTGGTTAGCAAAAGAACCGTCCATTACACGTGATGGGTGACCAGTTGCATTACCTAAGTTTACAAGGCGGCCTTCAGAAAGAAGGATAAGGTAATCGTTTTCGTCTTCTGAACGATAAACTTGGTGAACTTGTGGCTTAACTTCAACCCACTTGTAACCACGTAAATAAGCCGTGTCAATTTCTGTATCGAAGTGACCGATGTTACATACAACTGCACCAGCTTTTAAGCTGTCTAACATTGCTGCATCGCACACGTGGTAGTTACCAGTAGTGGTTACAACAAGGTCAGTATTTCCAAGTAAGTCGTGGTTAATATCTTCTTTTTTGCCTGTTTGTACGCCGTTTTTGTATGGAGATACAACTTCATAGCCGTCCATACATGCTTGCATTGCACAAATCGGGTCAACTTCGGTTACACGAACGATCATGCCTTCTTGGCGTAAAGATTGAGCAGAACCTTTACCTACGTCGCCATAACCGATCACAAGTGCGCGACGGCCAGATAAAAGCATGTCAGTTGCACGTTTGATTGCGTCATTTAATGAATGACGGCAACCATATTTGTTGTCGTTTTTAGACTTGGTAACTGAGTCGTTTACGTTGATCGCAGGAACTTTCAAAGAACCGTCTTTCCACATTTCGATAAGACGTTGAACACCTGTTGTGGTTTCTTCGGTAATACCGTGAATACGTTCTAAAAGCGCAGGGTATTTTTCATGAACAAGAGCAGTTAAATCACCGCCATCGTCCAAGATCATGTTGGCATCCCAAGGTTGGCCATTTACATTAATCTGTTGCTCTAAACACCATACATATTCTTCTTCAGTTTCACCTTTCCAAGCAAAAACTGGAATACCGCGAGCAGCAATTGCTGCAGCAGCATGGTCTTGAGTTGAGAAAATGTTACATGATGTCCAGCGTACTTCAGCACCTAATTCAACAAGCGTTTCAATAAGAACCGCTGTTTGAATAGTCATGTGAATACAACCAAGAATTTTTGCACCAGCAAGTGGTTTTGAAGCTGCATAGCGTTTACGTAAGCCGATCAAAGCTGGCATTTCTGCTTCAGCAAGTTTAATTTCTTTACGGCCGTAATCAGCAAGAGAGATGTCAGCAACTTTGTAATCTGTAAATGAAGCATTAACCGCGTTCATCAGGATCTCCTAGGAAAAAATAGTATTGATCATTCTGTTCGCGGATGCCGTTGTTGGTTAAAACGAGCGTTTAACCGATCGTCGAGCCTGGCAAATTGATCTTTAGTGCCGATCAATTGTCGCAGCATCCCTCGACTAGCGAAACATTGTACTTGGAAAAGCTTTTAGTGCCAATCCAGTTTTGTTTATTATCTGCGTAATTATCACTTTAGATTCTAATTATGGCATTAAATATTCCCGAGTCGTTGGCAAGCCTAGAGTCAAACTGTGGCGTTTTTGCAGTTTGGATGGTGCTTCAGCATCATGGAGTACAAATTGATGTGGTTGAGCTGATTAATGTTTGCCGACACGATGAAGGAGGCACCTATACTATTGCCTTAGCTGTTGCTTTAAAGAAACTAGGATTTGAAGTGTCATTTCATTCAGATGAGGATCCTAGCATTAGCCAAAGCGAACGAATGAGCTATAAAGAAGCAAAGGTATTAAAAATTCCAACTGGACCAGCACTAAGCTATCAAGATATTCAAGCTGCAATTGAAAATGGAAAAATGGTGATTGTCTATTACGATACTTTAGCAGGTGTTGGAAATCAGTCGCTCATTTATTCTATAGATCAAAATGAAATCTGCTTTTTTGATAGTTTTGAACCTATGTCAGCGGCAGTTTTTGAAAAGCAGCGTCAAGTAGAGGGGATTTGCCGTCAGGCTATTGTGATTGATGATTGTAAGTTTCAGATGCATTCATCCAAATTGAATTAGATAAAAAGAGCCAGTAGAGTGCTGGCTCAATTGAAGTTATTTTTGTTGATATTCTTGAATCACTTCTAAAGCAGCGCGAAAAGCTTCTTGTGTAGCAGGGGCGCCGCAATATGGCAGGCTGTGTAATAAAGTTTCTTGAATCTCTTCAACTGTACAACCATTGTTGAGTGCACCACGAACATGGCCTTTGAGTTCAGTTGGTGATTTTAGTGCCGTGAGCATTGCCAAAGTAATTAATGAGCGATATTTACGAGGTAGCACACCTTCACGTTGCCAAGTCGATCCCCATGCATGCTCGTTAATCCAGTCTTGCACAGGCTGGGTAAAGGGTACGGTATTTTCTTGTGCACGCTTTACAAAAGCTTCTCCCATCACTTCTGTGCGAACTTTTAATCCATTTTCGTAATCTTGCTTAGACATTAATTTCTCCTAAAAATAAAAGCGTCGATTGACGCTTTTATGGCTGTTTATTAATTAATGCGAATCAAGTGTGATTGCAATAGTGAATTAGTGGAGGCATCAGTCACTAAATTTGATGAGGGTTCGACAAAGGAAGATCTTTATTTAAATCTTCATCAAACACATCTGTAAGCATGCTATCGAATCGAATTGCGTTGTATTGCAATAATTGTTGAGCTTCGCTTTCAGAAATAAAGCCTTCTTTTATCGCTTGTGCAATATTCTCTTCGAAAGTAAGTCCCGTAAATTTGCCTTTAGATTCAGCTTTTTTAAACTTATCCCAAAGTGGTTCAAGCGTTCGCAGGATTTGGAAAGTATGCTCTAAACGACCAGTTACATCATCGGCTTTGGTTGAATAAAATACATGATGTTTAAGCTGCTCTCTAAAAGGATGCTCCTGCATCATAAGTTCAGCGACTTGCTGTTTTAACTCATCGTCAGGTTTTGAAATGACACGTCCAAGAGGGAAACAGATCCATTTTACAAATGCTGCTGGAAGTTTAGCTGGGAAGTTTTCAAATAATCCCCAAAATGCTTCCTGAATATTCAAGAGCGCTTTTTGTAGCGCTAATTTAGCGTGAAGTTGTTCAGCTTCAGTTTTTTGTCCAGCTTCATAAAATTTTAATATCGCAGTAGAAATAAAGAGGTGCGCGTGAATATCTGCCAAGCGACCTGATAACATTTCTTTGCGTTTTAAGTCGCCTGCAAGTAGGCCAAGTGACATATCTGAAACAAGTGCGAAGTTGGCACTAAAACGATTAATCGTTTTATAGTAACTTGCAGTGAATTGATCTGCTGACTGAGGCGCATCGCTTGAGCCACCTGTCCAACCGTAGGCAAATGATCTAGCACCGCGGTTAAAGGTATAGGCTAAATGTTTAAATAACAAATCATCGAATTTTTTGACTGAGTTATTTTTATCTTCAGATTGAAGGAGTTGTAACTCTTCAAATAGATAAGGATGACAACGCATTGAGCCCTGACCAAAAATCATCAATGAACGGGTCAAAATATTTGCACCTTCTACCGTAATAGCAATTGGAATTGCTTGATAGGTAAGGGCAAGGAAATTACGTGGTCCAAGTTGAATAGCACGTCCTCCAGCAATATCCATTCCGTGATTTACGACTTTACGCATCGTTTCAGTTGCATAATATTTTGCCATAGCAGTCATCACGGCAGGTGTTCCACCTTGGTTTAGGCCACATGTCACTAAATAACGAAATGCTTCAAGCATATAGGCATCGCTGGCAATTTCACTGGTTGCTTCTTGTACGCCTTCAAATTTACCGACAGAAATATTAAATTGCTGGCGAATTTTCGCAAAAGCACCAACGGTTAAATAACTCATTTCACCTGCGGCTGTTGCTAGAGCTGGAAGGGAAATACCACGGCCTACACCTAAACATTCCATGAGCATTCGCCAGCCTTTTCCGGCATTTTCTTGACCACCAATAATCCAGTCAATAGGAATAAAAATATCTTCTCCTTCTACTGTTCCATTCATAAATGGTGAACCAGGATAATGGCGTGCTCCTATTTTTACACCCGTATGACTTGCAGGAATTAAGGCACAAGTAATACCGTATTCTGTTTTGTTTTTATCTCCCAGTAGGCCTTCTGGGTCATAAAGTTTAAAGGCTAGACCAACAACGGTGGCAATTGGCGCAAGCGTAATCCAGCGTTTAGAGAAATTCATGCGAAGTCCAAGGACTTGAGCACCTTCATATTCACCGTAGCAAACAACACCTGAATCTGGAATGGCGCCTGCATCTGAACCTGCTTCTGGGCTGGTTAAACCAAAGCATGGGATCTCTTCACCTTTAGCAAGGCCCGGTAAATATTGCTGTTTTTGTGCATCGGTACCGTAGTGCATGAGTAGCTCACCTGGTCCTAACGAGTTTGGAACCATACAACTCACAGCTGTGGTGAGTGAGCGGGAAGCAATTTTGCTCATAATACGGCTTTGGGCAAATGAGCTAAATTCTTTGCCACCAAAGGACTTTGGAATAATGAGGCCTAAAAAACCTTTATCTTTAATAAATTGCCAAACTTCTGGTGGTAGATCTTTTAAGTGATGATGGATCTCCCATTCATCTAGCATGCTACAAAGGAGCTCAACTTCATTGTCGATAAAACTTTGTTCTTCTGCTGACAAAGTTGGGTAGGGGTAATTTTCAAATTGTGACCAATCGGGTGCCCCCATAAATAATTCTTTTTCCCACCAACTGGTACCTGCCTCTAAAGCTTCTTGTTCAGTCGTACTGATGCTCGGCATTGAGTTTGCTAAAGTTTTATATGCAGGTTGAGTAATCAGATTAAAGCGTAATGGTGCAAATAAAATAATGATACTAAGGACAATAAGGGGAATACCTAAAAGGAGAGCCCATGGCGTTAGTATGAGTGCAGTAAGTATGGCTACAGCAATCGTAATAACACTACCAATGGTTCTGTTTAGATTAAAAAAGAAAATTGCCCATATTGCAAAAAGCTGAATGACAACGCTTAAAACAAAGAGTAGGAAAATCATACTTGCTCCTTGCTAGATAAGCCCTCAAGTTAGAAGTTACAAAAAAGCGAGGAGAGATTTAAGGCTTAACTAGCTAATTTTTAATGCTGTTTAAATTTAATTTTTTATGTCGCAATTGATGTATATGCTAGAGCAGGGATATATCGTACTTTTAGATATAAGATATTTTTAAGTGAAAGTGTAATGGGTTGTTTTATCGATTTGTCAAGAAATGTTATTGATTTTCTTATACAAATAAAAAGCCCTCTAACGTAGAGGGCTTTTATAGATATTTAATTTTTAAGCTTCGACAACTTGAACAGCGATTTTTTTAGCTGGATCTACTTTGCGACGAACTTCCGGCACTGGTTCACCGTGGTATTGACGATCAGCAAAGTAACTTGAACGAACCATTGGTGCAGACCAAATATTTCTAAAACCAAGTTTACGGCCATGCTCTGCATAACGTTCGAACTCTTCTGGCGTTACAAAGCGGTCAATTGGCGCGTGTTGTTTAGAAGGTTGTAAGTATTGACCAATAGTCACATAGTCAACATCATGAGCACGCAAGTCATCAAGCAAAGCAATAACTTCTTCTTCAGTTTCACCGATACCCACCATCAAACCACATTTTGTTGGGATATCAGGGCAATATTCTTTAAACATTTTTAATAAGTTTAAAGAATGTTGATAGTCTGAACCTGGGCGCATTGCTTTATATAGACGTGGCACAGTTTCGATGTTGTGGTTAAATACGTCTGGCGGACATTCAGTCATAATGCGTAAAGCAATATCCATACGTCCGCGGAAATCTGGTACTAAAATCTCAAGCAATGTATTTGGGCTTAGTGCACGAGCTTCTTTGATACAGTCCACAAAGTGTTGTGCACCGCCGTCAAGTAAGTCATCACGGTCAACCGAAGTAATTACTGCATATTTGAGCTTAAGATTAGCAATTGTCTCTGCCATGTGACGAGGTTCATCTGCATCGAGTGCATTTGGACGACCATGTGCTACATCACAGAAAGGGCAACGACGTGTACAAATATCACCCATGATCATGAATGTTGCTGTACCACCACCAAAACATTCTGGTAGGTTTGGACAAGCAGCTTCTTCACAAACGGTATGGAGTTTTTGAGCACGTAAAGTGGTTTTAATACGCTGAACTTCTTCTGGTGCCGTCATCTTGACACGAATCCAGTCAGGTTTACGCGGCACTTCAACCGTAGGTACAACTTTTACAGGAATTCTTGCGACTTTTTCTGCGCCACGAAGTTTTACACCCTGTTCAGGTTTACGGTGTTCTGACATATTTAACTTTTCCACTCGTTTATAGAGACATTGACATTGTATTATAGCGAACTTCTGCAGTTAATAGCGGAAAATAACTATTCATATAATAAATGTGGTTATTCAGAAATATAGGGTTGAGAAATACATAAATTCACCGCATATTAGCCATAATTTATTATAAAATATAGTCATTCAAGTGAGGAAGGAGCTTTCAATGCCACGTAAAAAAGAGGTCGTTAGTGGGAATTTCGTTAAATACGATGCGGTAGTTCTCGGTTCTGGACCTGCAGGTGAAGGCGCGGCAATGAAGCTTGCAAAAGCGGGTAAGCGTGTTGCAATTGTAGATGTGCGTGATCAACTGGGTGGTAACTGTGCACACGTAGGTACCATTCCAAGTAAAGCATTACGTCAAACAGTTTCTAGTATTATTCGCTATCAGCGCGATCCAATGTTTCAAAAAGTAGGTGAATGGAAACAGTTCACCATGAAACAGGTTTTGCGTAATGCACACAAAGTAATTCAACAACAGGTTGATACGCATACACGTTTTTACGATCGCAATAAAATCGGTGTATTCCACGGCCGTGCATATATTCAAGATAAAAATACAGTTTTAGTTTTTAGCCATGAAGGCATTAAAGAAACAATTATCTGTAAGCAAATCGTGATTGCTACAGGTAGTCGTCCTTATCATCCGCAAGGTTTAGACTTTGATCATCCTCGCGTATTCGATTCGGACAAAATCCTTGATCTTGATTATTCAATTCAAAAAATCATTATTTACGGCGCAGGTGTTATTGGCTGTGAATATGCCTCAATCTTTATTGGTCTAGATCATAAAGTTGACTTGATTAATACTCAGCAAAAATTATTAAGTTATCTAGATGATGAAATTGCTGATGCATTGTCTTATCACTTGCGTGAACAAGGTGTATTGATTCGTCATAATGAGCAAATGGATCACCTAGAAACGTTTGATGACCATGTTGTACTACATTTACAAAGTGGTAAAAAGATTAAAGCCGATGCGATTCTTTGGTGTAACGGTCGTTCAGGAAACACTGAAGGCTTAGGTCTTGAAAATGTTGGCTTAGTACCAAATAACCGTGGTCAACTTTCAGTAAATGATCAATATCAAACTGAAGTTGAAAATATTTATGCTGCTGGTGACGTGATTGGTTGGCCATCACTTGCTTCTGCTGCTTATGACCAAGGGCGTTGTGCTGGCGCAAACATGAGTGGTGAAGATGCGAAGCCAGTACGTGATATCCCAACAGGTATTTATACTATTCCAGAAATCTCATCAATTGGTAAAAATGAACAGGAACTAACGGAAGAGAAAATTCCGTATGAAGTAGGTCAAGCTTCTTTCCGTCATTTGGCTCGTGCGCAAATTACCGGTGATACAGTGGGTGAGTTAAAAATTCTTTTCCATCGCGACACTATGGAAATTTTAGGTATTCATTGTTTTGGTAATAACGCTGCCGAAATTATCCACATTGGGCAAGCAGTTATGCACAGCCCAAACAATACCTTGAAATATTTTGTTGAAACAACGTTTAACTATCCAACAATGGCAGAAGCATATCGTGTAGCTGCGCTTAATGGTATGAATCGTTTATTTTGATTTTAAATAAGTTTTTCATAAAAAAGCCCGCAAACTTGCGGGCTTTTTTATTTTCATTAGACCATAGGTTTTTTATATTTTTATGACAATTTGCAGTATGCGTCTGGCTGTCTATATCTCTAGTGGGCACAAAATGCTTGATTAAAATATACAAATAAATCAGGAGTTTGTTTCCATAAAATGATTGAAGAGGCCAGCAGAGTAATCACGAGCAAAGTCATAATTGTTTTCAAAAGTAAGGCATTATGCGTCATGGATAACAGCCTCCTCATTTACAAAAAAATGTACGATTACCCCTAATATACTCAAAGCTATTGAACATAGCCAAATTGCATTGTAATTACCTGTTAAGTCATGGTTAACACCGCCAAGCCAGCCGCCAAAGAAAGAACCGACTTGATGGGTGAAAAACACAATACCACTTAACATTGAAAGGTATTTAACACCGAACATATTCGCTACAATGCCGTTGGTAAGTGGAACTGTAGAGAGCCATAAAAGTCCCATAATGACGCCAAAAGCATATACCGTATAAGTGCTTAGAGGTAATAATAAAAAAGCGATGATTGCGATGCCACGGCTACCGTAAAGTGCCATTAATAATTTAGGTTTTGAGAATCGATCTCCCAGCCAACCCGCCCCATAAGTTCCCACAATATTAAATAGTCCAACTAGTGCCAGAAACACAGTGCCTGTAGCTGCATCAAAGCCGTGATCGATTAAATAGCCCGGCAGATGAACGCCTAAAAAGACCACCTGAAACCCACAGACTAAAAAGCCTAAAGCTAACCACCAGAATGGCTTATGTTTTTTAGCAATATTCAGTACTTGTTTAAATGTGAGCTGAGGTTGAGCAATTGCTTTTGGTGTTTGATTGCTTGATCCTTTTAGCATCCACGCTAGGGGAATGATAAGCGCAATTAACAGCGCACTCACCATTAAAGCTGACGACCATCCTACCGTTTTAAGCAAGAGAAGGGTGGAAGGTAGCATAATAAACTGACCAAAAGAGCCTGCTGCACTGGCAATACCCATTGCCATACTTCTTTTTTCTGGAGGGGCAGCTCTGCCTACTGCACTCAGTAAAACCGTAAAAGAGGTTGCTGATAAAGCTAAACCAATAATAAGACCTAAGCTTAAATTCAAAATGAGTACACTTGAACTAAAAGCCATTAAAAGTAGGCCTAGGGTATAAAGTAAGCCACCAACAGCAACTACAACTTTACTGCCATATTTATCTGCAATTGCACCGGTAAAAGGCTGAACAGCTCCCCAGATCAGATTCTGCATGGCTATCGCAAGACTAAAAACATGCTGTCCCCAGCCAAATTCATGGCTCATGGGTACAAGGTAGAGACCGAAACCATGACGGACACCTAATGAAAGGGCTAGAATAATTGCACTGCCAATCAGCATATAGATGAGGGACTGAGAAAATTGGTTGCCAGTTTTAGTCATGATTAATGGAAAATTATAATAATGATGATTTATTGTAGAAGATATATCGAAAAATATCGATATAGTTGGAGGGAATATTTAAGAAGAATTAAAAAGTTCTTAAGGATCGTATTTTATGAGAAGGAAATTAAAGAAGCAGACACCATTTTGATCTCTGCTTCTTGTAGAAATTATGCTGCGGAATTACGTTCAAGTAATGCTTGTTCAAAAAGTACTTGTTCTTTTTCTTTATGTTCAGTCGTGAAGCGAATTAGAATTACGCTACTGCCAGCGACTATAACCAACCCACCTAAAATAAATAGACAAGTTTGAATATCGAGTACACCTTTTAATAAGAAACCAGCTGCAACTGCACCAACATTACCACCTGCACCAATAATGCCTGCAACACCACCTAATGCATTACGATCAATAAATGGTACAAGAGCATATGTCGCGCCACAAGCCATGTGAGTAAACAGGGCAAAAATCGTCATAGAAATAATTGCAAGAGCTATCACATTCATTTGAGAGAAAAGAATTAAGAATAAACCTTCACCTAAAATCATGAGTACTAGTACTTTAGTACGACCATCTAAACCTTTTTTGAGTGCGACTTTATCGGAAATAATACCGCCAAGTGCACGAGCAAAGAGTGCAAGAAGACCAAATATCCCCGCGGTTAAACCAGCAGTTTTTAAATCCATTTTGAAGTGATCAACATAGTACATTGCTGCAACGTTATGGATAAAAATTTCAATACCGAAACATGCACCGTAAGCCACAAATAAAATCCAGACACGGTAGTTACGAGCAGCTTGCATCAAAATTGCCATGCCACCTTTTTTACCACTGCCAACTTCAATACCTTGTGCGCGGACTTCTTTGAAGTTTCCTTGAGGACAGTCTTGGGTGAGTTTCCAGTAAAGAATACCAACAATGACCATCATTACGCCTGGTACAATTAGTGCAACACGCCAGCCCATAGTTTGTTCGACCCCGAACATGACAATTGCACCAAGTAATAAAGGCATTAGAGCTTGGGTTGCACCGCCACCAGCATTACCCCAACCAGCTGCTGCCGCATTTGCTGTACCTACAACATTAGGTGCAAACATAACGCTTGTATGATATTGCGTAATAACAAAGCTTGCGCCAATTGCACCGATCAGTAAGCGGAAGAATAAAAAAGACTCATAACTGTTAGCAGCAGCAACTCCAAATACAGGAATACTGCCAAGTAAAAGAAGGGCTGTATAGGTAATCCTCGGGCCATATTTATCACAAAGTGGACCGACAGCAAGTCGTACTAAAATCGTAATTGCAACGGCGGCAATATTGATATTGGCAATTTGGTCTTTGGTTAAGCCGAACTCACCTTTAATAACAGGCATTAATGGTGCACAAGCAAACCATGCGAAGAAGCACACAAAGAATGCGAGCCATGTCATGTGGAAAGCGCGCATTGCAGGAGTAGAAAAGCTAAATAATTTTATTTCAGTTGCTTTTTTTGCATCTAGATTGATATTTGAAGACATACGCCGTCCCTCTGAACTGAACGAAATTTTAATTTGCATGGCAATTTATTGCCTATCTGCAGACCGATCAGAGCGGACATCGTTGGCCGTCTTGGTTTATTCATTGAATCATCGTTGACTCATCTTGCTATGAATAAAGCAAAGCTTGTGCCAAAAAATTAATTTTACTAAAAAGGAAAAATTACTTTCTAATTCTATTGAGTTAGTTTATTAAAAATAAAATTAATTAAAAAATTGAAATAAATCAGTAAATGCTCATAAGAGAGGAAGGCGGTAGATTTTTTCAATCGGCTTTATAAAAGTGCTCATTTTTTTAGCATTTTGATTTAAAAAGAAGCAAAATTTGGAAAAAAGAAAGCTATAAAAACGTGCATAAGTTTTTATAGCTTTGGGTGACACAAAAATTAGAAGCGGTAACCGACACCAACATATGTAATGAGTGGATCAATATCAATTTTGGTATTCGCTTTAATTAGCTCTTTACCTGTATTTTGGTCAGTCACATAGATTTTTGCTTCACTATTCATTTTGGAATATGAAACTGAACCAACAGCAAACCAGTTCGGGTTGAAGTCATAAGATGCACCTAAAGTCACAATAGGGGCAAAAGTATCGGTTGCTTCTAGTTTAACGATAGGATTTGCTGATGATGTTTTGCGATCTAATGCTGCACCAGCTTTACCATCATGGATATTCTGGATCATGTGACCCGCTTGAATTAAATCGGCCTCAATACCGGGATTCATTTTTAAATCATTAAAGTATGCATACATCACGCCAGCTCCGATATAAGGACGGAACTTATTTACCCCTGATTTACCAAATTGATAATGTAGTTCAACGGCTGGTAACCATGCACGAGCAGTCGCAGCCTTACCTCCCTGAGAAAGATCAGTAATATGCAGGTCTTGTTTTAAAGGAATATCTCCACCCGCCTCGGAAATTCCATCTCCTATGATTCCTCCTATTAAAGATCCATCTTTTAGTGGAGTCGCTTTTCCAGAAAGGGGAGCGTAAATATTACCTTTTCCATTAATATCTACTTTAGGAGGAATACCACCTTTAATTTCTAAAGATAAATTGTCCGTAAAGTTGTAATTAAACATAAGACCAACAGTATCAACATCAGCAGCTTCTAAGCCAGAACCTTGTTGTTGCCATTGAGAGAGACCATTAACTTCTGCTGTACCTGCAAGTGATGAGGGAAGAGTGTCTGTAAACTTATCAAGAAGGCTAATAGTGCTATACCAGAATTTTCCTGAAGTTTTACTTTGGTCGATTGCATCTAAAACGGCTTTTGTAGATACATCTCCAACTTTAGATGTTGTACCTTCTGCAACGCTAGTATTGATATTGACAGGGTTTCCTGAGCCTTGAGGCATCGCATGGAGCCAACCAGCAGAGACAGAAAAACGTTTGAAGCCATCGCCATCTTTAAAACTAAAATATGGTGAAGCGGCATAAGTGAATGTTGGCAGAGCAAAAAAGGCAGCTGTCATACAAAATAATGACTTTTTCATCATAAAAGGACTCCATGTCCGACATTTGTTTACTGATTTTTATTGAGCCCACCATACCTTGTTTTATTGAATAGATTGTGTATTAAAAATTAATAATTGTAATTTTTTTGAAATATTTGTTTATATTTAGAAAGATTTATTAATAAAAAATACATAATAAATAATAAAAGGCTACATAAAGTAGCCTTTTATTTAAGATTTTTAAATTATTGGTTGAAGCGAGATAGGTCTTCTTCAGGACGAGCAGTTAAGACTTCAATGCCTGTTTGGGTAACTAAAATAGTATGTTCATATTGAGCTGAAAGTTTATGGTCTTTCGTTACGACAGTCCATTTGTCACCTAGCAATTTAGTTTGCCATACGCCAGCATTTACCATAGGTTCAATTGTAAAAGTCATACCTGCTTCCAGACGCATACCTGTACCAGCTTGACCATAATGGAGTACTTGAGGTTCATCATGGAAAACAGTTCCAATACCGTGACCACAATATTCGCGTACTACACTAAAACGTTCTGATTCGACATACTTTTGGATTGCATGGCCGATATCACCTAAATATGAACCGTCTCTAACAGTTGCCATCCCACGATACATCGCTTCTTGAGCAACTTTGCATAGACGGTTGGCTAAAATAGAAGTTTCACCACCAACGACATACATCATGTTGGTATCGCCGTGATAACCATCTTTAATGACAGTAACGTCAATATTAAGGATGTCACCATTTTTTAAAATTTTATTTTCAGAGGGAATACCATGACAGACAACATGGTTAACCGAAGTACAAATAGAGTGTTGAAAAGCAGGGCGCCCAGGAGCTCCACCATAGCCTACACATGCAGGAATAGCATGCTGCACATTTTCAATGTGATTGCGACAAATGGTATCAAGTTCAAGTGTACTCACACCTGCCTTAATATGGGGCTTGATCATCTCTAGAACTTCAGCCGCCAGTCGTCCTGCAATGCGCATTTTTTCAATTTCATCTGGAGTTTTGATTAATCGACGTGGAGCTGTATAAGTACTGTTCATGATCTCTAAAAACTTTTGGTAATTTACAAGTGTCTATGGTATAAATAGCCGCCCATTTTATCAAATGCTTTTCGTGAATATCTTTTACGAACAATTTTGATAGATGGAGTAAAAAATCCGCACATATATCGTCACATTACTCTGGGTGCCTGTAAAAAGGTGGAGAATGCGGATATATGGAGGCCTAACCCAACTTTTAAGGTAAAGAAAATGGCAGATTACAACGTAAGCATGCGCGACCTTCTTCAAGCAGGTGCGCACTTTGGTCACCAAACTCGTTTCTGGAACCCAAAAATGCGTCAATACATTTTTGGCGCGCGCAACAAAATTCACATCATCAACCTTGAGCACACTGTTCCTGCGTTAAATGATGCTTTGAACTTCGCTAACCAATTAGCAAGCAAAAAGAACAAAGTTTTGTTCGTTGGTACAAAACGTGCTGCTTCTAACATCATCCGTGAACAAGCTCAACGCGCTGGTCAACCATATGTAGATCACCGTTGGTTAGGTGGTATGTTGACGAACTGGAAAACACTTCGCCAATCTATCAACCGTTTAAAAGATCTTCAAACTCAATCTCAAGATGGTACTTTTGCTAAGCTTACTAAACGTGAAGCTTTAGAACGTGCTCGTGAGATGGAAAAACTTGAGCGCTCTTTAGGCGGCGTTAAAAACATGGGTGGTTTACCTGACGCATTATTTGTAATCGACGTTGATCACGAAGCGATTGCAATCAAAGAAGCTAAGAACTTAGGTATTCCTGTTATCGGTATCGTTGATACAAACTCTAACCCAGACAACGTTGATTACGTTATTCCTGGTAACGATGATGCGATCCGTGCAGTAACTCTATATGCTTCAGCTATGGCTGACGCAATTCTTGCTGGTAAAGAATACGCTCAATCTCAAGCGAACGCTCAAGCAAAAGGCGATGACGCTGCGAAAGACGCTTCTGAGGCTTAATGCGTTTTGACGCAGGCTTGTCATTTTTGCGACATGTAATGGTGGCAAATTAAGCGTCGAGAGTGCAAACGGCCCAGAGTTTCTTTGGGCCGTTTTTGTTGAAAAGATTTATTTTCTACCGATTTTAGGAGATCAACATGACTGCAATTACTGCAAGCATGGTAAAAGAATTACGTGACCGTACTGGTCTTGCAATGATGGAATGCAAAAAAGCATTAACAGAAGCGAACGGTGACATCGAGCTTGCTATTGATAACCTTCGTAAATCTGGTCAAGCTAAAGCTGCTAAAAAAGCTGGTAACATTGCTGCTGACGGTGCAATCACAATCGTTCAAGAAGGCAACAAAGCAATTTTAGTTGAAGTTAACTGTCAAACTGACTTCGTTGCTAAAGACGAAAACTTCTCTAACTTCTCTAAAGCTGTTGCTACTGCTGCTTTAGCTGCTGGTGAAACTGATGCTGCTAAAATCGCTGAATTAAAATTAGCAGACGGTCAATCAGTTGAAGAAGCTCGTATTGCACTTGTTCAAAAAATCGGTGAAAACATCCAAGTTCGTCGCGCGAAAATCGTTGAAGGCGAAAACTTGGCTATCTACAAACACGGTTTAAAAATCGGTGTTGTAGTTTCTTATACTGGTGATGCTGATACTGGTAAAGGTATTGCAATGCACGTTGCTGCATTCAACCCAGTAGCTGTAAATGCTGAAGCTGTTCCTGCTGACCTTATCGCTAAAGAAAAAGAAATTGCTGAAGCGAAAGCGTTAGAATCTGGTAAGCCAGCTAACATCGTTGAGAAAATGGTAACTGGTTCAGTTGATAAATACTTGAACGAAGTTGCTCTTGATCGTCAAATGTATGTAATCGACAACGACAAGAAAGTTGCTGATGTATTAAAAGCAACTGGTACTACTGTTGCTGAATTCGTACGTTTCGAAGTTGGTGAAGGTATTGAGAAGAAAGCAGAACTTAGCTTCGCTGAAGAAGTTGCTGCTGCTCAAGCTGCTGCGAAGTAATTCGTATCACAATAAAAAAAGCCCCATTGGGGCTTTTTTTATCTCAGTTAAAATAAGGGTATACAATGACAAATAAAAAAAATCTCAGTATTGCTGGTGTGATTATTTTATTGATTGCTGCGTATTTTGGTCTAGATTTATCTGGGCATAAGCAAAATCAATCACCATCATCAACTATACCCGCAGCTCAGCGTAATGAAACTACACTTTCAAATAATGGGGTGGACACTGTAAAAGCTGCTTATGAGCAGAGACAAAGTAATGTTCAAGTGCAGGGAAGTGGTCGAGTCAAAGCAATTTTAAGAGATGATAATGATGGGTCAAGACACCAGAAATTCATTCTAGTATTAAAAAATGGTCTTTCAATTTTGGTTGCACATAATATCGATTTGGCACCTAAAATTTCTAATCTAAATAAAGGTGACATCGTTGAGTTTTATGGCGAATATGAATACAACCCGAAAGGTGGTGTACTACATTGGACTCATCACGATTCACAAGGTCGTCATGAAAGTGGTTGGCTTAAACATGACGGACAGATCTATCAATAAAGCTCACGTGAACGTTTAATCAGATTATTTTCATAGAGCAATTTTGTTCTATTCAGTTTATTAAAACATGCTATGGTTTTTTTATTGAATAGATGAGACGTATTTATGCAGCGGGAGCAAGCCGATTATCTGCATGTGCGAGAGTTGGGCGGTTTAGAGTTATTAAAAGCACATTATCACCAAACACAGTTTTCAAAGCATACTCATGAAGGGTACTGTATTGGTGTGATTGAAGAGGGAGCACAGTCTTTTTTTAGGACGGGACAGCTACATGTAGCTCCTAAAGGCGATATTATTCTAGTCAATGCTGACGAGATTCATACTGGTTCATCGGCTGTTGAGTCAGGGTGGCGTTATCGAGCGATCTATCCAACACCTGAAATGTTAGCAGAAGTTAGCCAGGATTTTTTTGAAAATTCACATGGAGCACCATGGTTTCCTCAAGCCGTGATTCGCGACCTAGGTTTGGCTCAACAGCTTTGCTTACTTTTTGATTTATTAGAACAAAAAGATAATTTCCTGCTCAAAGAAACGATGTATTTAACAACTTTAGCTTGTCTTATGAAGAGACATGGTAAATCAAATCATACTTTTTGTGAGTTACCAGAAGCATATTCAAAAATATTAAGAGTTAAAGAATTACTTGTAGAAATGCCTGAAACAAACTTTTCTTTACAAGATTTGGCTGACATGGTCGGCTTGAGCGCTTGGCATTTCTTAAGGCAATTTAAAAAATATGTTGGTTTGCCACCTCATGCTTGGCTTGTACAAGCACGTTTACAAAAAGCAAGACAGTTATTAAAACAGGGGGACCAAATTGCCATAGTGGCACAACAATGTGGTTTTTCTGACCAAAGCCATTTTAACCGTCACTTTAAAAAAGCAATGGGCGTCACACCCACTCAATATGTAGTAAGTTTGAACATATAAATAAATTAGTTTTAAAGCAATTTTATCCAATATAAGTCGGCACTCATCAAGCATGGTATAGAGATGTTTCTTATATTGGATTTTATATATGAATATTCAGCTTAATCAGCCAGTTGGGTTTTCAAAAAATAAGCCATCCTATTTATTTTTACGTGGCGCAATGGATATTTTGCCCTTATCAATTTCTGTTATTCCGTGGGCAATCTTAGCGGGATCTATGGCAATTCATGCAGGATTATCTTTCTATAAAGCACTAGCAATGTCTGGGCTCGTCTTTGCTGGAGCTGCTCAGTTGGTTAGCTTAAGCATGGCTATGGAAGGTGCATCTGTTTTTACAATTTATTTGACTATTTTCTTTTTAACGGCTCAACATTTTATTTATGCATTAACTTTAAGAAATGACATTTCTATCTTATCTCTACCTAAACGATTGAGTTTAGGTTTTTTATTAACAGATGAATTGTTTGCGGTGAGTGCTCCATTTGAAAAAAGAAGTTCGGAATATCTGCTCGGAGCTGGACTGTGTTTTTATTTATTTTGGGTTGCTTTTAGTTTGGTGGGAATACTGCTGGCGACAGTGATACCTGATCTTTTAAATTACCATTTGGATTTTTCGATCGTTGCTATTTTTATTGCTATGATTGTGCCGTTATGTAAAGGATTTTCGGTCATAGCTGGGGTGCTAACAACTTGTTTAAGTGGGTTTTTATTTAAATTTTATCAAATTGAGGGTGCGATTTTACTTTCAGGATTGATGGGAATGTTGATTGCTGTTTTAACTGAAGAAATAGGTAAGGAGCAATAATATGTCTTGGTTTATGATTTTAGGCTTGGCAGCAATCGTCTTTTTTAATCGCTATTATTTTTTAGAACCTCACGTAAAAATTAAATTGCCGCTTATTCTGAATAAGATGCTTAACTATTCTGCACCTTGTTTGTTAACTGCAATTTGTATTCCAGTTATTTTTTTCGATGGTAATCATTTAAGAGGCGTGATAAATAATCCTTATATTTATGCAGCAATTTTTTGTATTGTGATTGCTATGTACCTAAAAAAAGTTCTTTTAAGTGTGATAGCAAGTTTAGGATTTTTTTATTTTATAAATTTTCTAATAAATTACTAACATGCAAAAGCTGAATCGGAAGGATTCAGCTTTAAATTCATCTTTAAGCAAGAGCTTGTTTTTGTCTGCTTTTCCATTTTGGTAAGATTTTTGAGAGATAAGCATCCATACACCAAACTGGTCCAATGAGTAAAAATTGTAAATCTTTAAAGAACGAGGGCTTTTTGCCTTCCACTTTATGTCCATAAAATTGTCCAACCCAAGCAATCACAAAAATAGCGATATAAAACCCGACTCCTACAGGTAGGGTATAAATGAGCCATGCCATAACAACAAGTAAAGCAGCCATTGCCACAGCAAGTACAAGATCTAAACGTGCATAAAATACTAAGGTCAACACAAGTAATAAAGCAGTAAGCAATGTGCTGAAATGTGCAATGATTCCAATAATAGAAAATAAAATGGCGGGAACGCAAAGCCAGTGAATTTGTTTATTGGTTGGATTTTGATGACTTTCGCTATATTCATCAAACCATTCAGTAATGGATTTCATTAGTAGCACACTCCTTGTTTTAACTTTGATTTATTTTTTGTGAGTATATTTTAGCCTGTTCTTGAGGATCTCGACAAGAAACTAACACTATTCAACTATAGGGAGCGTTGTATTAAAAAAACTAAGAAAGGGCAAATGAAAAAATAATGCGAGTGTAATTGACAAGGTGGACAATTCGACCACAAGAATGGGGCGATTTTTCATAATATTTTTTCTGTGTTGCTAGATGATGAAATCATCTAAAAAAGCGTAATTTTGAGATTGATGGGAAAATTGTATGAAAAAGCTCTACTCATCTACTCTAAAAACGCCATAAATAGCCTTTATTTTGGAAAAATGGTACTAGGGTAGCGCAAATTTAAAAAAGACGCTCTAAACGTAAATTAGACGTAAAATTAACTGGTATTAAATAAACATAGTTTTTTGTTTAAAAAATATTCAAATTCAGAGCTGGATAAGGGTCAAAAAAAGAGGATTTTTTAACTTTACGTTAGGAATTATTTTGATAACTTAAAATATAAAAAAGCCGCAGAAAAAATTGCGGCTTTTTACATGAACTCGAGAGGCTATAACTTATGAAGTTGGGCCATCAACACGCTCAATATTTACTTTAGCTGTACCAGCATTGGTAATACCAAGACGTTTAGCTGCACCGTATGATAGGTCAAGTACACGGTTGCCATGGAAAGGACCACGGTCATTTACTTTTACAACCACACTTTTACCATTGTCTTTATTCGTTACTCGAATGTAACAGTTCAACGGTAGGCTACGGTGAGCAGCAGTTAAAGCATTCATGTCGAATGTTTCACCACTTGCAGTTTTACGACCATGGAATTGGCGGCCATACCAAGACGCCATACCAGTTTGGCTAAACTTACGAACAGTGTTTGAAGCTACTGTGTTAAGTTTTTCAATCACTGAAGGCTCATCTTCAGGGATTTCAATTTTTGCTGCGATAGCTTGACGACGGATTTGATCGCCAGAACGTTCAGTGATTGAAAGACTGTTAATGTTAGAAAAACGAGAATTAAAGTTTTGAGTATCTTTACTCAATACACGTGCTGCTAGATTAGGACCATCTACATCACTGTTTAATGATGATGACTGCACCATTTCAGCGTGCAGTGGGGCCATACTTAAACTAGCCGTCAGTGCAAGAACGTATTTCAGCGATAACTGCATTTGTATAAACTCCTGAGAACATGTACTTTTTTCTTTCAGCCATTGACTGAAATTTAAAGTGAACATGCCTTATTATTCACTTTTGCAATTGCTATATTGGGGTGGATAATATTCATCGGTTACGGAGAGTGTCTAGTCTTTAACGAGAAATCTTTACAAAAAGGGCAAAAACTTACAGTTTTAGGTTGAAAAATAATCAATAATGTAACAAGTTATTAAAAATGTATGTATTGTGATCTATTTAACAAAAATATTTATTGACTTTTACATAAAGTATAAAAAAGCTAGCCTATCGGCTAGCTACTTCGGTGCCTAATAACCATACAGCAGTAGCGTACATGCGGCTCTTGTTATAAGTCGTAATCACTTGAAAATTCGGGTAAGTTAAATAGTAAATTGGTCCATTATAGTCTTGTAATTGAATAACATTCACCATATCGAGATCATCAATTTTAACTAAAGGATTCAATGGAGAAATACCGAGTGTCTTTAATGCACCATATGGGAAAGGTTGCGTTAAATCTTTAGCAATAATACTTTCTGGATTTGACCCAGTGTAACGAGCCATAAACCCGATCGGTTGGTCGCGTTGCCAACCTTGTTTTGCTAAGTAGTTTGCAATTGATCCAATAGCATCTTCTGCTGAGTTTCTTAAGTCGATATGTCCATTACCGTCATAATCCACCCCATATTTACTAATATTGCTTGGCATAAATTGTGGATAGCCAATCGCACCTGCATAGGAACCAACAATACTATTTGTTGGGTAGCCTTCTTTATAAGTCCAAGCAATAAGAGCAGCTAGCTCATCACCAAAATATTCAGCACGGCGAGGGTAGCCAAAAGCAAGGGTAGCTAAAGCATCACGTGTAATAAAAGAACCTTTATTTGCGCCATAACCTGTTTCAACGCCCAAAATACCTAAAATGACAGCTTGAGATACGCCATATTGTTGTTCTGCGCGATTTAACGCATCTGCATATTGATTTTTAAAACGGACACCACGTTGAATTGTGCCTTCAACCAAGAACATAGAGCGATAATCATACCAAGGCTTACTTTCACCCGGACGAGTCATAATATTTAGAATGTTTGGTAAATTTTTTGCGCCACTCATGGCTGCATCGACTTGATCGCTACTTAAGCCATAAGCATTCATCGTTTTTTGTTTAAAATTCAAATAATCAGGATGTGTTGCAAAATCGTTGGCCTGAGCGAAATGACTTGTACTGATTAAGCCAGTACACAAAGCGAGCATTTTTAAAGTTTTATTTAAGTGTTGAGACAACATATCGTTTTAAAATTCCAGATTATCGATGTGTATGAATGGACATGACTAAACCAAAGGTGGCCATTAAAGTAATAATAGCTGTTCCGCCATAACTCATAAAAGGTAAAGGAACACCTACTACAGGTAAAATACCACTGACCATTCCCGCATTTACAAATACATAAACAAAAAAAGACAAACCAAAGGCGCCAGCAACTAAACGTCCATAGTTATGGAAGCTTTGTAAACCGATCTGGAATGTTCTAAAAATAATGGCAAAATAAAGGACTACTAAAATAAGTACACCGATGAGTCCAAATTCTTCGGAATATGCAGCAATAATAAAGTCAGTATGTCCTTCGGGTAAAAAGTGTAAATGTGATTGGGTACCTTCAAGGAAGCCTTTACCTGAAAAACCACCAGAACCAATTGCAGTTTTAGATTGAATAATATTCCAACCCGTACCGAGTGCGTCTGCCTCGGGGTCAAGTAAAGTTAAAACCCTTTGGCGTTGATAGTCGTGTAAAAGAAATTCCCACGCAATTGGAATTACAATTGCTGCACATGCGGCAGCTGCACCAATCATTCGCCACGATAGTCCACTTAAAAATAAGACAAATATACCGCTTGCTAATACTAAAAGTGATGTCCCTAAATCAGGTTGTTCTGCAATCAGTAAAAAGGGAATACCAATTAACATTAAAGATAAAATAACTTGTGAAAAACTAGGGGGAAGAGGTTTTCGTGCTAAAAACCATGCAATCATCATCGGCATGCCGATTTTCATGAACTCACTGGGTTGGACACTTCCGAAACCGGGAATATCAATCCAACGCTGAGCACCCATTCGGACTTCACCGAATACCATAACTGCCACAAGCGAAAATAGGCCAAACAAATAAAAGTAGGGGGAAAACGCTTGATAGACCTTAGGCGGAATTTGGGCTAGACCAAACATCACTAAAAAGCCAATACCAAAACTCATGGCTTGTTTACTGACCAGCCCTACATCCTGCGCCGAAGCACTATATAGTACCGTTAAGCCTAATAGCGCATTTAACAGCAAAAATAGACATAACCACGGGTCAATGTGGAGTTGTTGCCACCTTGATGGTTGCATAGCGGTGCTAAGACCATCTCGAGGAGCTTGGCGTAAAAACTTATATTGTGGGCTAGGAGACATGCGGCGTTAACTAGGTCAATCAGTGCTTGGCGCATGCTAACATAAACCTGATTAATGGCAATGTATATCAATATTTTGCAATAAAAAAACCTAGCTCTCGCTAGGTTTCCGATAGGCTATTTCTTATTAGTTAAAGAATAGACTTTCGTGATATTCAGCCATCGCTTTTAGTTCAGTGCGATTTAAGCTAGGGATGAGTTTGTCGATCGCAATATGAACTGCTTTTGTTACAGCTGCCGCACCAATATCAGCTGCTTTACGCTTGATCATGCCAAGGTCTAATGTCTTATTAAAATCAGACATAAAATGTTTAACCATAGCATCTCCAAACTGTTTATACAGTTCAGCCAATGCAGCTTTATTGATATCGTTACCCGCCTTAAGCTCAGTGAAGTTATGCTGAAGATTAGTGACTAAGCTAGGATCTAGAGTTACACCTACTTTATATTGACCTTGTGGATCTTTAAATAAGCTTTTTTCAGAGAACTCTACTGACTGTTTAACAACATCGTTTGGCGCTTTGCTTAACAATTGTTTTAAAAGAACAGCGACTGTTGATTTGACATAGCCTGCTAGTTTTTCGGCAGTATCGCGCTTTTCACTTGCAGGGAAGTGCTGAACTAACTGAATTAAGACATTATCAATAATCTCTTCATTAAGTTGTAAAGCAATCTTATCGCGAAGTGGGTATAAAGGCTCACTAGAATTTTTGTTCGCAATTCCAGTTTGTATATCGTTCAATAAGCCTTCAGAAGGGGTAAAACCAAAAAACGGCATGGTGTATCCTCAAATTATTCGTTTTATTGTCGTGCCAATCGAATCGGTTTTGGCATCCATGAAAGATCCGATACTCGGCAAGGGTTAATATCAAGTCCGCCGCGACGAGTATAAGTTGCATAAACCATCAGCTTTTCAGGCTGCAAATTTTGCCAAATATCCGCAAAAATCTGCTCGACACATTGTTCGTGAAAGCCGTTATGCTGACGGTACGAGATAATATAAGCTAAAACACTACGATAACAAGGTTTTTTGCCCTTAAAACGGATAAAAACTGTACCCCAATCTGGTTGTCCCGTGACTGGGCAGTTACTTCTTAAAAGATGAGAATATAGTTCAATTTCGACTTCTTCATCAGACGCATCTCGTTTTAAAAGAGTCGCATCTGGATGTTGCTCTAAACGCTCTGGATCTAAGTCATCAATACAAATGCCTTGAGGTTTAGAAATCTCTAAATCATCTACTTGAAATAAGGTTAACTCAACTTTTGCACCGGCCGCAGCCGATAAGTCTTTTTCAACTGTTTCAATAAATGATTGTTTAGAGTCAAACTGTGTGAAGTTAAGGCTATTGAAGTAAAGCTTTAATGACTTTGATTCAATCAAATTTGGTGAAGAAGCTGGCAGTGTAATTCTGCCAATAGCAACTTGCGGGATAGCATGAGCGTTTAACCATGAAATTTCAAAAACATGCCACCAATCTTTACCTTGTGTAATACCTTCAATATGCGAATAGGCTTCACGAGACTGAGCACGAGCAATTGGAAATAAAACATCAGGTTGATAGTTAGTTGGATATTGAGTTTCTTTACCCAATAAAGACTGTTCGACACTCATTCACGCATTCCTGAACCACGAGCAAGTAAATAGTAGGCAATTCCGTAAAGTACAGCACAGCATAATGTCACAATGATTAAAGAGAACGTAACGTTCACGTCACTATGACCTAAAATGCCGAAACGGAAAGCGTTAACCATATACACAATAGGATTAATTAAAGAAAGTTTTTGCCAAAAAGGGCCAAGTGCACTAATAGCATAGAATACACCACCTAAATAGGTTAAAGGTGTAAGGACAAATGTTGGAATAATAGAAATATCATCAAATGATTTTGCATAAACTGCATTAATAAAACCACCTAATGAGAAAAGAACCGAGGTAATTAAGACTGTATATATAGTTACGAACCAGTTATGTATAAAGAGGTCTGTAAAGAACATGCTCATTGTCGTCACAATTGCTCCGACCAATACACCACGGCAAATACCACCAATGACATAGCCCCACAAAATAATATGTAGTGGTACGGGACTCATAATCAGTTCTTCAATGCTCTTTTGGAATTTCACACTAAAGAAACTTGAAGATACGTTAGCATAACTGTTGGTAATAACCGCCATCATGATGAGGCCGGGTACGATAAACTGCATGTAGCTCACGCCGCCCATTTGTCCAATGCGCGAACCAACCAAATTACCAAAAATGACAAAGTACAAACTCATCGTGATCGCAGGTGGTAACAAGGTTTGCGGCCAAATACGTAGAAATCGGCGTACTTCTTTACGAACTAGAGTCCAGAGGGCAATTTGCAGTTGGCTAAAATTCATTTTGCCTCTCCTTCAAGATTTTTCTCGACCATTTTGACGAATAGCTCTTCTAGACGGTTCGATTTGTTACGCATACTACGAACACGAATACCTTGTGATTCTAAAAGTTGGAATAAGTCATTTAATGTATGTGCTTTATCCATTGTCACTTCTAAAGTGCTGCTATCAATTAAGTTGAACTTCACACCAATAATATTTAACTGGAGTGGGGCAATGGGTTCTGCCAAATCAAAAATAAAAGACTCTTCACTCAGCTGGTTTAAGAAACTTTTCATGCTGGTGTCTTCTTTAATGACACCGCGGTCAATGATAGCAATTTGACGACACAACATTTCTGCTTCTTCGAGATAATGTGTAGTCAAAATAATAGAAGTACCGCTTTCGTTCATTTCGGTTAGAAAATCCCACATAGAGCGGCGTAATTCAATATCAACACCCGCAGTAGGCTCATCTAAAATAAGAAGTTTAGGTTCATGCATCATGGCACGTGCAATCATGAGTCGGCGCTTCATACCACCTGATAGCATACGTGCTTGTATATTGCGTTTTTCCCAGAGGCCTAGCTTTTCTAAATAATGCTCGGCACGTTTTTCTGCAATCTTTTTATGAATGCCGTAATAGCCAGCTTGGGTGACTAAAATATCGAACGCTTTTTCAAACTGTCCAAAGTTAAATTCTTGAGGGACAACGCCAAGTTGTTGTTTTGCCAAGGATGGGTGAGTGTCGAGATTGTGTCCAAAAATCTCAACTGTTCCTTCGGTTTTTTTCGTGAGGGAACTGATAATACCAATGGTTGTTGATTTGCCGGCACCATTTGGGCCTAACAACGCATAAAATTCACCTTCAGGCACAGTGAGGTTAATACCTTTTAACGCCTGAAAACCATTACGATATGTTTTGGACAAATCTCTTAAAACCAAAGCATCAGTCATGAAATTCTCACATTATGAAAGAGGGGTATATTTTGAGCGATAATGATTAATAAACCAAGTAAAATAGTCGGAATTTTATAAAATTGAGATAAATTTATGAAGTTATTATATATAAACTGGTGCGCCCGGCGGGAATCGAACCCACGACCCCAGGCTTCGGAAACCTGTACTCTATCCAACTGAGCTACGAGCGCACATGTGTGGGCCACATCATAGGAAAAAAACACCAATAGGTAAAGCACGAAATAGGTAACAAGTGGGTTTAATGCTTAATTAAACAGCAACTTGTTGTTTTTTTTAGATGCGTTGTTGAATAAGTTGAATTGAATAATTAATAGAATGGAGCGTATGTGCTAGCTCATTAGGCGGAATACGCGACTCCTGTAAGCTGGTAATCCATTGCATTTGGCACATTTTAAGCTCTTGAAGCGTTTTTATTTGTTCTATTTTCTGAATAAGTGGTTTTGCCATAAGCCCACAATATTGACTCAAGCTTTGCTTCATCAACTGTTGTATTTCTTCAAAAGAGAGCTGTTGAACTGGAATTGGTGGCTGGGTATTTTCAGTATTTGTAGATTGCAAAGATGGTAATTGAGTAACCTGAATTTCACTAACTATATTGTCACTTTTATTCTCATCTATAATATTTTTTTGATGAGCTTCTATTGTAGTTACGGATGATGGTGGGAAATATATTTGTTCATTTAATTCTGAATAATTTTCGCCAGAAGGAGCAATGAGTTTTAAGTCGATAAGCTGTTGAATAAGCTCTGGAGATGCAATACGTTTTTTAAATTCGCTATTTAAATTTTGAAAATCTTCGTGATCTATTAATAGTAGTAAACGTCTTTGTTTTGCATTTAAAGTAATGTTGCGTTGTTGAAGCGCGACTCTTCCTAAATTGGTTCGATAAAAACCAGCCATCATTCTTCCCCAAATAAAAAATAAATCAGACTGTCCAATTTTCTTGGTTGAACAGTACTGTTTTTAATAAAATATAAATGGGGTTAACGATAAAACTCAAAAATGACAATATGATGAAGAATTGATGAATATCATCTATTTAAGTCTTTAAAATGCGCCTTCTAACGCTTTACGTAAATAGACGTCAAGTTCATCTTGACGTAATAACCATTGAATATAGTCTTTAGGAAGTTCAGCAATTGCTGTGCCTTTATGCTTACCAAAATTAATAGTCGTAGGGATACGTGCTTCTTCAGAAACTCGGTAAAGCTCTTCAATGTCTTGAATATTTAAATGATAGACAATATGCATCAAAATATTAGCAGTCAAAATAATATCTGCATCGGCTCGGTGCGCGCCTTTGAGCAATTCTCGCGCTTTAACGCTGCCTTGAGAAATCATATAGATGAGTGCAGAAATATTATGCGCTTCTGCATCAGGCCAAGTTTTACGCGCTAAAGCTAGAGTACAAATCGGTTTGATATGAGAGACATCCACGCCACAACGAGCAATCGCGGCAATATCGTAATCAATATTGTGACCAATAATATAAGTTGTAGTCTCTGGCAATTTAAAAGTTTTATAGTGGGGCTGGTTTTCTAAATCTGACTCTAATATATGGTGTACTGCCATAGCCGCGTAAGAGATAGGTGCACTAACCTGATAAAGTTGATCAAACAATTTGCTCTTATCTAAGGTGAGCTTGCCTTCATTAATTTCAATTGGGGCATACGCAATTTCAATAGGCAAACCATTTAGTGTATGTGTTTCTGTATCTAAAATAATGGTTTGCATAACTGGCCCTTTAATCAATCACGAGTAATCAAGAATGTTAACAGTTGGCTACCCACTTTAAAACATGAAGTGAGGTCTGAGAGTAGCGAGAACGTTAATTTATATTAAAAATAAAGTTTTCAGAGATTAATTTCATCCAATAGAACTTGCGGAAAATAAAGATTAGGCGTAAATATTTTTAAGACATTAGGAAATGTTGATTAAAAAACTAAAGCAAAACAAAAATGGAATTTAAGGGAAGATATACCAATGAAAATGAACCTATTAATAACGAGCGTTCTTAGCACGAGTTTATTTTTAGTCGCTTGTGGAGGAGGGAGTAGTGATGATGGCCCAGCTCCTACTAATCCATCTGGGACTCCAACCAATAATATTCAAAATCCAGTCGTTAAAGTCGAGGCTTACACAAGCACCAACTTAGGATCAGTTGCCGCAGAAAGTAGTATTTTGACTTATAAAATGTTGGGTCAAAGTGGTCAAGAAGTGCAGGCAACCAGTTTGGTATTTACACCAAACACTCCACCACCAGTAGGCGGTTGGCCAATTGTGGTTTGGGCACATGGCACTACGGGTGTGGCAGATACTTGCGCACCAAGTAAGGCAGCTTTAGCAGATAGTACAAAAGATTTAATTAGTAAATTACTAGCTGCAGGTTATGTTGTGGTCGCACCTGACTACGAAGGTTTGGGTACCCCAGGCATACATCCATTTTTAAATATTAAAAGTGAGGCTTTTTCAATTACAGATGCCGTGGTTGCGGCACGTAATTATTTATCACAACGTAATTTATTAACCTCAAAAAAATGGTTAACAGTAGGACATTCTCAGGGTGGGCATGCTGCATTAGGTGCTGCACAATATGCGAGCCGTGCACAACTAGACTATAAAGGTACAGTAGCGGTAGCACCTGCTTCTAATCTAGGGGGTATTTTAGTAGATGGAGAGGCGCAAGTTGCGAATGCACCGATAGATATTAAAATTGCAACCTATGCACAGCTTGATACATATACAGCTTTGGTTACAGCTGGCATTCGCAACACACAACCTGCCTTTAATTATTCACAAGTCTTTACTTCACAAATTTCAAGTATTGCCGCACAAGCAGAAAACCTTTGTTCAGGACCATTGTATGGAGCCTTTTATGAGGGTATGAGTAATTATGCTAAAGACCATAATGGCACACTAGATGGCTTTACACGTACACAACCTAATTTTATGGCTGTGCCGTTAGTTAAAACGTTTTTGGAAAAAGATTCGCAGCCGTTACAAGTAAAAGTCACTACTCCAATCATCATTTATCAAGGGATAGCTGATCCTACAGTACCTAAATTAGCAACTGATCTATTGATATTTAATGCCACTACCTTAGGCACTAAAATTAATAGTTATGTGACGGGTAACTGGGACCATGGCACGGTGATGAGTAATAATGTAGATAATATTGTTGGAAATGTTCAGTCTTTACTGGCAGCTCAATAGAGTCATTGATATTTAATACTTTTTTAGTATTAGCGAGAGCTAAAATTAATGATAGAGAAATTTAAAATATAAGCTTTAAACGAGCTTTTTAATTGATTTATAAACAATGGCTCATTTTTTATAAAACTTGAGCCATTTTTATTTAAAACTGAGCTAACTTCATTCTGTTTAATTATAAAGTTCATGCTACAATATGCCGCAATCTTAGCACGGCTTAAAAGCCCTAATTTATAGGACCCCCGCTAATGTTTGCCAATATTTCCATTTCTGAATTTGATCCAGAATTAGCTCAAGCAATTGCTTCTGAAGGTGAGCGTCAAGAAGCACATATCGAGTTAATTGCATCTGAAAACTATTGCTCTCCTGCTGTGATGGAAGCGCAAGGATCAAAACTTACGAACAAATATGCAGAAGGTTATCCAGGCAAACGCTATTATGGCGGTTGCGAGTATGTGGATATCATTGAGCAAATGGCGATTGATCGTGCTAAAGAACTTTTTGGTGCAGATTACGCAAACGTTCAACCACACGCTGGTTCACAAGCTAACTCTGCTGTTTATTTAGCGCTTCTTAACCCGGGCGATACAGTTTTAGGTATGAGCTTAGCTCACGGTGGTCACTTGACTCACGGTGCAAAAGTAAGCTTCTCTGGTAAAACTTATAATGCAGTTCAATACGGGCTAAACGCTGAAACTGGCGAGATCGATTACGAAGAAGTTGAACGTTTAGCGTTAGAGCACAAGCCACGTATGATCGTTGCTGGTTTCTCTGCTTATAGCCGTGTTGTAGATTGGCAACGTTTCCGTGACATCGCGGACAAAGTTGGCGCTTACCTTTTCGTCGATATGGCTCACGTTGCAGGTCTTGTTGCTGCTGGTGTATATCCAAACCCAGTTCAAATTGCTGACGTAACAACAACGACGACTCACAAAACACTTCGTGGTCCACGTTCTGGTTTAATCCTTGCGAAAGCGAATGAAGAAATTGAGAAAAAACTTCAATCAGCTGTATTCCCTGGTAACCAAGGTGGTCCATTAATGCATGCGATTGCTGCTAAAGCAATCTGCTTCAAAGAAGCTATGTCTGATGACTTCAAAGCTTACCAACAACAAGTTGTGAAAAATGCTCAAGCTATGGCTGAAGTATTCATCGCTCGTGGTTATGATGTTGTTTCTGGCGGTACAGACAACCACTTGTTCTTGTTATCTTTAATCAAGCAAGATGTAACTGGTAAAGATGCAGATGCTTGGTTAGGTGCTGCTCACATTACTGTGAACAAAAACTCAGTTCCAAATGACCCACGTTCTCCATTCGTGACTTCTGGTATCCGTATCGGTACTCCAGCAGTAACAACTCGTGGTTTCGGTGAAGCTGAAGTTCGTGAACTTGCTGGTTGGATCGCTGACGTGATTGACAGCAAAGGTGACGAAAAAGTTATTGCTGACGTAAAAGCGAAAGTTGAAACTGTTTGTGCAAAATTCCCTGTATACGCACAATAAGTTGTAAATATAAAAAAAGCGCCGTATGGCGCTTTTTTTATCAAGTTAATTAGATAAGAATTAACTTTTAGATTTTACCGATGACTCGGCATTATGCCAGCCACCACCTAATGCACGGATTAAATTTACACTAGCCATCATTCTAGTGCCGTTAAGCTGTGCAGAAAGTTGTTCTTGTTGCAAAATAGTCCGATCCGAATCAATCACATCAAGATAGCTAATAGCACCTTCTCGATAACGTAAATGAGACAGTTGATTTGCATGACGAGAAGAGGAGAGTGCTTGATTTTGAGCTTGAATTTGCTGATCAAGTATTCTTTGATCTGATAAACCATTTTCAACTTCGCGAAATGCATTCAACACAGTTTGGCGATAGTTTGCCACGCTTTCTTCATAGGCAGCTCGTGCTTGAGCAACTCCAGCCTTACGTTGTCCACCGTCAAATAATGGCAAAGATAAAATAGTACCTGCCACTGGACCAAGTAAGAATGTACGGCTCGACCATTTACCCAACTCACCTAAACTTGATGATTCATAACCGAGTGCACCTGTTAGGTCCAGTTTTGGGAAGAAAGCAGCACGTGCAATTCCAATACGCGCATTATCTGCTGCCATAGCATGCTCGGCAGCCGCAATGTCAGGTCGTCTTTCAAGTAAAGCCGAAGGTAAACCTGCTGGCAGACGAATGCTGTTTGCAGTTAAAGGTTGAACTGCCAAGCTAAACTCAGCAGGTGTTTTGCCTAATAATACTGCAAGAGCATGCTCTGCATTGGCTCTGTTACGAGCAATATTTAATGCATTGGTTTGTGCTGTAGCAAGTTCGGTCTGTGCGCGAGAAACATCTAATTCACTGACTAAACCATTTCTAAAACGTGTTTGAGCTAAGTCGCGTGTCTCGCCAAGCAGTTTAATAGTGCGATTATAAATTGCTTGTTCAGCATCAAGCTGACGAATGAGAAAGTAGCCTTGGGCAACATCTGCTTGTAAGGCTAAAAGCGCCGATTGATATAGAGCTTCTTGTTGCTGTACATCAGCTGTTGCTGCATTGACACTACTGGCAATACGGCCAAATAAATCGAGCTCATATGAAACATTGGCTTGAGCACGCCATAAGGTCTGTGCAGACGTATGAGCATTGTCATCTAGACCCAATGAAGCGGGAGAAGGTTTTTGACGAGTCGGTCCAAAGCCAGCACCAATACTTGGCAAGCGTTCAGCTTGTGCTGCTGAACGTAACGCACGTGAAGCTTGAATATTAGCCGCTGCCGCTTTAAGGCTCTGGTTTCCAGAAATGGCTTGTTGTTCGAGCTCATTCAATTGAGCATCATTAAAAACACGCCACCATTCACCTCGAACCTGCTGATCGGCAGGTTGGGCAATCTTCCAGTTATTGTCTTCAAGTTTAGGGTCAGACTCTTTAAATTTGACGGGAACTATGACCTTTGCAGGTTGATATTCCGGTGCCAAAGAGCAGCCTGCAAGCAGGCTTCCCATGAGTGAGGACAATAATAAGCTTTGTTTTGCTGTAGCCATTAAATGTCCTCCTTAATGATCATGTGGGGTAGATAAAGGTGCTTCATGAATTGCTGCCGAATGCAATTTATGTTTGCTGTTCAATGTGCGAATCAGGACATAAAAGGCAGGGGTTAGGAACAAACCAAACAGCGTTACACCGATCATGCCGAAGAACACTGCAATACCCATCGCATGACGCATTTCAGAACCTGCACCAGTTGAAGTAACCAGTGGTACGACACCCATAATGAATGCAATAGAAGTCATTAAAATTGGGCGTAAACGTAGACGACTTGCTTCAACTGCCGCTTTGAATGCAGTCGCACCTTGCATTTCGAGTTCCCGTGCAAACTCAACAATTAAGATGGCATTTTTACAAGCCAGCCCGACAAGCACCATCAGACCAATTTGGGTAAAGATGTTGTTATCTCCGCCTGTTAGCCAAACACCTGTTAGAGCCGCCAAGATTCCCATCGGTACAATTAAAATGACTGCTAAAGGCAAAGTTAGACTTTCATATTGAGCAGCTAAAACCAAGAACACAAGTAATACGCTAATTGGGAATACCCAGAGTCCTGCATTACCAGCCAAGATTTTTTGGTAAGTTAAATCTGTCCATTCAAACTTGATACCACGTGGTAGAGTTTGAGCAGCAATACGTTCAACCGCAGCTTCAGCTTGGCTAGATGAATAACCTGGGGCAGGGCCACCGTTAATATCTGCTGAGGTATAGCCGTTATAACGAACGACCATTTCAGGACCATAGGTTTGAGTTACATTTACCAATGAAGATAACGGCACCATTTGTCCCGCACTGTTTCGGGTTTTAAGCTGCAAAATATCTTCAGGGTTAGCACGGAAAGGAGCATCTGCTTGTGCTCTAACCTGATAAACACGTCCAAAGCGGTTAAAGTCGTTAACGTACTGAGAGCCTAAATAAATCTGCATGGTGTTGAAAACATCTGTCACGGCAACACCTTGTTGCTTGGCTTTCACACGGTCCAGATCTACATTTAGTTGAGGTACGTTAATTTGATAACTTGAGAACATTGGACCAAGTTCAGGGGCTGATTGTGCTGCTTTCATAAAGTTTTGTGCAGCATCATTCAAGGCTGAATAGCCTAAGGCACCTCGGTCTTCAAGTTGTAGTTTAAAGCCGCCCATGGTCCCTAAACCCATCACTGGTGGTGGTGGGAAAACTGCAATATATGCATCTTGAATAGCTGAATATTTCTGGTTAAGAGCACCAGCAATTGCATTGGCAGATAAGTCTTTAGCCTTACGTTCGTCGAATGGCTTTAAAGTCACAAAGACAATACCTGCGCTAGAGCTATTAGTGAAACCATTAATTGAGAGGCCAGGGAAGGCAACGGCACTTTCTACACCAGGCTGTTTAAGTGCAGTGTCACTCATTTTACGAATCACCGCTTCAGTACGATCTAATGAAGCGCCATTTGGTAGTTGAGCAAAGCTAATCAAGTATTGCTTGTCTTGAGCGGGCACGAAGCCACCCGGAACAATATAAGAAATCCCAACGGTTAAGCCTAACAGTGCTGCATAGACACCCATTGCTGATGCTTTATGGGAAATGACACGACTTACACCTTTACCATAGTTGTCTGACGCACGTGTAAATACACGGTTAAACAGCGCAAAGAAACGTCCAAATAGACGGTTCATAATGCGTGTTAATGCATCAGGTTTAGCATCATGTCCTTTTAGTAACATGGCTGCCAAAGCAGGAGATAGGGTAAGGGAGTTAAATGCCGAAATGACCGTTGAAATGGCAATGGTCATGGCAAATTGTTTATAAAATTGTCCCGTTAAGCCTGTCATAAAGGCAAGAGGTACGAACACGGCAACGAGCGTTAAGGCAATGGCAATAATCGGTCCGCTCACTTCTCGCATCGCGCGATAAGTTGCATCTCTTGGGCTTAAGCCTGCTTCAATATTCCTCTCGACGTTTTCGACGACGACAATCGCGTCATCGACCACAATGCCGATGGCAAGTACCATCCCGAACAGTGATAGCGCATTGATTGAGTAACCAAAAGCGAGCATGAGCGCGAATGTACCAATAATTGAAACTGGTACAGCAAGCAATGGAATGATTGAGGCACGCCATGTTTGTAAGAATAAAATAACAACCACAACAACCAGTGCAATCGCTTCAAGTAAAGTATGAACAACCGCTTTAATACTGGCACGTACGAACTGAGTCGGGTCGTACACAATGTCGTATTTAATTGAAGATGGGAAATCTTTTGAAAGCTCCTTCATCGTGCTACGCACTTGATCGGAAACTTGTAAAGCATTAGCACCCGGTGCTTGGAAAATTGGAATCGCGACTGCTTGTTTGTTGTCGAGTAATGAACGTAAGCCGTATTGTGAAGCTGCGAGTTCAACACGAGCAACATCACCCAATCGGGTAACCGCACCATCTGGTGCAGTTTTTAAAATGATATCTGCGAATTCTTGTTCAGTCGTTAAGCGGCCTTGAGCATTGACTGAAAGCTGTAAAGGTGAATTACTTGGTGATGCACCGATTGTACCCGCTGCAACCTGAATATTTTGTTCACGGATTGCATTCACAATTTCGGTCGCGGTGAGGTTACGCTGTGCTACTTTTTGCGGGTCGAGCCATACGCGCATCGCGTAGTCACCAGAACCAAATAATCCGACTTCACCAACTCCTTGTAAACGCGCTAAACGGTCTTTCACGTTGAGTACCGCATAGTTACGTAAGTAGGTCATGTCATAGCGACTATCTGGTGAGGTCAGATGCACTACCATGGTTAAAGTCGGTGAGCTTTTTAAGGTAGTAACACCTAAACGCTGTACGTCTTCAGGTAAACGAGGCATGGCCTGAGACACACGGTTTTGAACCAGTTGTTGCGCTTTGTCTGGGTCAATACCTAGTTTAAAGTTCACCGTAATGGTTAGGTTACCGTCGCTGTTTGCTTGAGATTGCATGTACAGCATGTCTTCAACGCCGTTGATTGATTCTTCAAGCGGAGAGGCAACGGTTTCAGCAATCACTTTTGGGTTTGCACCCGGATATTGAGCACGTACCACCACAGATGGCGGAACAACTTCTGGGTATTCAGAAATCGGTAACTGGAATACCGAAAGCAGACCGGCGAGTAAAATCAGTACTGATAACACACCAGCAAAGATCGGCCGATCAATAAAAAATTTAGAAATATTCATATTTGATTAACCTTTTGCCGGAGTTGATGTTTTATCTGTTGGCTGAGGTTGAGAGGTAGTACTGCTAGCAGTGATTTGTGCATTTGGCATAGGAACGAGGTGTGGGGTCACAGGGTCACCCGGACGAATCCGTTGTAAACCGTTCACTACAATACGATCACCCGCTTGTAATCCGCTATTCACGATTTGCAAACCATCTTGTTGCGCACCGAGTTTTACTTCACGGTAGGCTGTCTGATTTTTAGCATCAACTACTACGACAAAGCGTTTATCTTGATCGACCCCAACTGCGGTTGGGCTAATCAGAATTGCTGAACGAGGTTGACCACCGCCTAAACGGATTCGTGCATATAGGCCCGGTAATAAAACTCCGTTTGGATTATCAAAAGTCGCACGAACACGAATCGTGCCTGAGGTTGCATCTAGGTTATTGTCAATTGAGTTGATGGTACCTTCACGAGAGAAACCAGTTTCGTTGGCAAGTCCCATATAAACAGGAACTTGTGCAGAATTACGCTGGTTACTGATGTATTTCAGGTAGGTTTGTTCATCAACATCGAAAGATGCATAAAGGCGAGATACAGATACTAAACTTGTTAAAACCTGTGCTCCGTTACCTGCAGAAACTACATTGCCGACGGTCACCTCGGCACGGGAAATTCGACCGCTGACAGGCGCAGTAATACGGGTGTACTCTAGATTTAAGCGGGCAGATTGAACTGCTGCTCTAGCTGCTTGTAGGTTGGCACTGGCTGAGCGTGCATCATTTTGAGCTAAATCTAGCTCTTGACGTGAGACAGCATTACTTTGAATTAAACGTTGAATACGAGAAAGATTAGAACCCGTATAAGTGACTTGTGCTTCAGCTGAAGCGAGTTGAGCTTGGGCACGATTCAGTTCTGCCTCGAAAGGCCGTGGATCAATGGTAAAAAGTAAGTCGCCTTTTTTTACGAGACTGCCATCTTTGAAGTGAACGGCAATGAGTTTGCCGGAAACTTGGGGTCGAATATCGACTTGATCAATGGCTTCTAAACGACCGGAGTATTCTTGCCAGTCAGTAATGGTTTTGCTGATGACATTAGAAATATCAACAGTTGCAGCTTGTTGGGCAGAGGTCGGTGCAGCTTTTGCATCGGCATTTTCATGTAAAAACATAAAACTGCCTCCTGTTGCTAAGAGGGCAACAAAGATGGCAGACAGTGCGAACTGTTTGCGGGAAAATGACATGAGGTGCTCCTAGTTATTTGGATACCTGTTTTCAGACTTTTAGTTTTGGTCCGTATGGGAGAAACAGGGTTTATGGGATGGACGGAGCATAAAAGTTTGTCAATCACGAATAAATATATTAAATTCGATAACACTATTCGTATTTTTATAACAATTGATGTGTTTGATTAAAAAATGCATTGATTGATAGGAGTGTGCGTGTGGATCTATTTCATGCCATGAAAGTATTTAACAAAGTTGTCGAAACAAATAGTTTCAGTTTAGCGGCTGACAGCTTAGGCCTACCGCGTGCTTCAGTGACGACAACCATTCAGGGTTTAGAGAAACATTTACAGGTTCGATTGCTTAACCGAACAACCCGTAAACTTAGTTTGACACCGGATGGAGCGGTTTATTATGAGCGTACTTCGCGAATTTTAGCTGATGTCGAAGATGTAGAATCAACTTTTCATGATTCGGAGCGTGGACCACGAGGAAGACTGCGCATTGATGTTAAAGCTTCAATCGGGCGGCTGATTCTGATTCCGATGCTTTGTGATTTTCATGCCAAATATCCTGACATTGATTTGGTCATAGGAATGAGTGATCGTCCGGTCGATTTAGTTCAAGATGCGGTGGACTGTGTCATTCGTATTGGTCAATTGAAAGATTCAAGTTTGGTTGCACGTCGTATCGGAACAATTCAGTGTGTGACTGTAGCTGCACCACGTTATTTGATGAAGCATGGGGAACCTAAAACCATTGAGGATTTACAAAAACATCAGGTCGTGCATTACTTTAATAGCCGTACAGGACGCAATATCGACTGGGATTTCATGGTGAACGGTGAGATTCATAGCGTTGGTGTGAAAGGGCGTGTTTCTGTCAATGATAGCGATTCATATATTGATTTGGCAGTGCAAGGTTTTGGCTTAATTCAATGCCCATATTACATGGTAGCCAAACATTTGGAATCTGGAGCGCTTAGGGAAGTACTGACTGAATGGTTGCCTGCACCTATGCCAATATCAGTCGTTTACCTACAAAATCGTCATTTATCACCTAAAGTTCGAGTCTTCGTAGATTGGGTGGCTGAATTATTTGCAGGTTGTCCTCTATTGAGTGGTTGTTCAATGTCATTGGATCAAAAATGTGAATTTGCCAGTGCTAAAGAACATAACCATGAATACACCATTCGGACATTGGTTGAAAATGAAAATATGGCGGAAGCTTATACACTTAAAAACTAATTTAAAATTTGAGTGATTTTTCAACATTTAAACAGTTAATACAATCCATTGTTAGAACACCTTCATAAATCCTTAATTTACTGGTATAGAAATTGCAATTATTTCGGCAGAAGAGTAATTTAGAAATTGCTCAAGTTTTTATCACCTTATTAGGATTTTAAGGAGAAGCTTCAAGATGGCAAGCTTTATGAAAAAAATGTTCGTTTCAACAACCTTAGTTTTGGCTGCTGTTGCAACGAATGTTCAAGCAAAGGATTGGAAGGTGATTCGTTTTGGTACTGAGTCGTCTTATGCGCCGTTTGAATATAAAACACCAGATGGCAAGTTAACTGGTTTTGATGTTGATTTGGGTAATGCGATTTGTGCAAAACTCAAAGCCAAATGTGTTTGGGTTGAAAACTCTTTTGATGGGATGATTCCAGCACTTAAAGCGAAAAAATTTGATGGCATTCTTTCATCAATGACAGTCACTGATGAGCGTGCAAAACAAATTGCATTTAGTAGCAAAATCTACAATACACCAACCCGTATGGTTGCAAAAAAAGGCTCGCCGTTATTGCCTACCGCTGCCTCTTTGAAAGGTAAACGTGTCGGTGTACAGCAGGGCACAATTCAAGAAACTTATGCTAAAACCTATTGGGCGCCAAAAGGTGTAACGGTTGTACCTTATCCAGTCCAAGATTTGATTTATCAAGACATGATGTCAGGTCGCTTGGATGCAACTTTACAAGATGCAATTATGGTTGACGGAGCTTTCTTAAAACAACCAAAAGGTAAAAACTTCAGTTTTGCTGGTGGTAATGTGGTTGATGCAAAAACACTAGGTGTAGGCGCAGCTATTGGTTTACGCAAAGAAGATGCGGATTTAAAAGCCAATATTAATAAAGCACTCGCTGCAATCATTGCAGATGGTACATACAAAAAACTCGAGAAAAAATATTTCTCCTTTAGCATTTACTAATGATGTGAAAAATGTCGGCTTAAAGCCGACATTTTTAGATCTATTCTCATCTCATCAATATTAGATATTGTTTTTAAGGAGAAGATGAGTCATGTTTTTTTCTGGCTTTGGGCCACTCCTGCTCAGCGGGACATGGATGACCATACAGCTTGCGTTGTTATCACTTTTACTTTCTGTGATTATTGGCTTAATTGGTGCGAGCTCAAAACTCTCTGGCATTAAAATTTTACGTTATATAGCGACAGCTTACACCACGCTCATTCGAAGTGTGCCTGATTTGGTCATTATGCTGCTGTTATTTTATAGCTTGCAGTTGGGTCTCAACCAAATTACTGAAGCACTGCAAATGGACCAAATTGATATCAACCCATTTGTGGCGGGTGTGATTACTTTAGCGTTCATTTATGGTGCATATTTTACCGAGACCTTTCGTGGTGCATTTCAATCGGTTCCTAAAGGCCAAATTGAAGCAGCAATGGCCTATGGAATGACTCCGTGGCAGGTTTTTCACCGTGTATTATTCCCTCAAATGATGCGTTTCGCTTTGCCTGGTATTGGTAATAACTGGCAAGTTTTGATTAAGGCGACCGCACTAGTTTCTATTATTGGCCTGACTGACATTGTAAAAATTACACAAGATGCGGGTAGAAGTACCATGCAGTTGTTCTTTTTCAGCATCGTGGCTGCTGCCATTTATTTAGCGATTACCACCGTGTCGAACCTGATCTTAATGTGGCTTGAACGTCGTTATTCTGCTGGTGTGAGGAAGGGGCAATTATGATTGAAATCCTTCAACAATATTGGCAGGCATACCTTTGGACCGATGGTTTGCAAATGACTGGCGTAGCGATGACTGCTTGGTTATTGGTGCTTTCTATTGGTATTGGATTTGTGCTTGCTGTGCCTTTATCACTTGCACGAGTATCAGAAAATCTTTGGTTGCGTGGCCCAGTTTGGTTATATACCTATGTTTTTCGTGGCACTCCACTTTACATTCAATTGCTGATTATTTACTCAGGTATTTACAGCTTTGATTATATCCATGAACACCAGACTCTTGATGCTTTTTTTCGAGAGGGCATAAATTGCACCATTTTGGCATTCGCGCTCAATACTGGTGCATATACAACTGAAATCTTCGCTGGGGCGATTCATTCTATTCCCCATGGCGAGATTGAAGCTGCACAAGCTTTCGGTATGTCAAAATGGAAACTCTACACTCGCATTATCATTCCATCGATGTTACGCCGTGCTTTACCGTTTTACGGCAATGAAGTCATTTTAATGTTGCACGCGACAACCATTGCATTTACAGCAACTGTTCCTGACATTTTAAAAATTGCGCGTGATGTGAATGCGGCAACCTATGACACTTTCAATGCTTTTGGAATTGCCGCGGTGTTGTATGCAATGCTGGCTTTTATTTTGATTGGGCTATTTCGTAAGCTTGAAAAACGTTGGTTGGCATTTTTAAAGCCATCGAATCATTAGGAGACATAAATGGAACAAGTTGCAAAACTAGTGATTCGCGATTTACATAAGAAATTCGGCGATCATGAAGTGCTTAAAGGAATATCACTTGATGCAAATGCCGGTGATGTGATTAGTATTATTGGTTCATCGGGTTCAGGTAAAAGTACTTTACTCCGCTGCATTAACTTTTTGGAACAACCGAGCAATGGCACGATTAAGCTCAATGGTGAAAAACTACGCACAGTCTTTGATAAAAAAGGCAATTTAAAAGTAGTTGAACCAAAGCAACTACAAAAAATGCGTACGCAGCTCATGATGGTATTTCAGCATTTTAATTTGTGGTCTCACATGACAGTGCTGGAAAATGTCATTGAAGGGCCGATTCACGTACTTGGGGTAAAACGTGCTGAAGCTGAAGAGCGTGCAAGGAAATATCTGCGTAAAGTTGGGCTACCTGAAAGTGTTGAAAGTAAACATCCGGCATTTTTATCTGGTGGTCAGCAGCAACGTGTAGCGATTGCTCGTGCTTTGGCTATGGAACCAGAAGTTATGTTGTTTGACGAACCAACCAGCGCGCTTGATCCAGAGCTGGTGGGTGAAGTACTAAAAGTAATGCAGGGCTTGGCTGAAGAAGGACGTACTATGATTGTGGTGACACATGAAATGGGCTTCGCGCGTCATGTATCTAATCAAGTGATTTTTTTGCATCAAGGAAAAATTGAGGAGCAGGGCCATCCTAATGAAGTACTCAATAACCCGAAAAGTGAGCGTTTAAAGCAATTTTTGACGGGCAGTTTGAAATAAGTTGTTCCTACCGAGTAAGGTGAAATTTTATAAAAGAATTCGCATCTTACTCGGTTGCTTTTAAATTATATTTTATAGATGAGTATTTTTAGAAAACACATTAATAATGATAATACCTGCAATCATTAAAGTAAGACCAATACAGGCCGCCAAGTCTAAATGCTGTTTGTAAAATATCCAGCCAATTGCAGAAATTAAAATAATACCCGCACCCGACCAAATGGCATATGCAATCCCGATCGGAATTGTTTTTAGCGTCAGGGATAATAAATAAAAAGCAATTGCATAGCCCACCACCGTAACGATGGACGGAATGGGAACAGTAAAACCTTGAGATGCTTTTAAGGCTGAAGTTGCAATGACTTCACAAGCAATCGCAATTGCTAAATAAAGATAAGACATGGGGAGCTACGCCAGAAAGAGTTTTAATCAATCTATATGAAATGTTGAAATGGTTAGACCAGTTTTAACGATTGTGCAATTTTTGGGGTACAAAAATACCAGTAAAACAAACTGAACTGATCATTTGATTTTATCATTAGCAAAGTGGCTTAAGCTATTTATTCATTTATTTAATCATTGATCTGTATAGTCATTTAAGAGGATCAGAAACCTTAGCCTGATCCTCGATAGACTTTTTAAGAGATAGATTCGCCGAGTATATTTAAATCCTTAAATTTCTCTAGCAGTTGCTCTTTATTTTCAATATGTGCAGGGTCTGGTTTTATGCAATCGATAGGGCAAACCGCCTTACATGTGGGTGCATCATAAAAGCCTACACATTCTGTACAACGAAGTGGATCAATTTCATAAACTTTGTTGCCTTCAAAAATAGCTGTATTGGGGCATTCCGGTAAGCACATATCACAATTGATACAGTCATTCGTAATCAAAAGTGCCATGTTTAACTCGCTGAATAAGCTAATGTTGAGGCAGTAATGTTTTCCTTAGCATGCGGCAAATTTCGTATGAGTAGGGCATATCTAATATCAACAGCTTGTGAAAGTGGAATCTCAACAAAATACCCCGAACCTTTAGCATCTGTAATTAGGTTACCTTTTAAATCGCGCATTTCGGTTAAGGTAAAGGTGATATTGCCTTGAGGCGTCATCAGCTCAAGTGAGTCGCCCACCACAAAACGGTTTTTAACTTCAATGCGAATATAATCGCCGTGACGTTCTAAAACCTCTCCACAAAATTGTTGGTAGTCGAAATGCGATGAACCATCAGCATAGTTTTGATATTCGCTATGTACATGACGTCTCAAAAAGCCTTCGGTATAACCACGGTTTGCCAAACCTTCGAGTTGGTTCATTAAGCTTGGGTCAAATGGTTTGCCTGCTAAAGCATCATCAATAGCTTTTCGATAAATTTGGGCGGTACGGGCACAGTAAAAATAGGATTTAGTACGGCCTTCAATTTTTAGTGAGGCAATCCCCATTTTGGTTAAACGATCTACATGTTGTACCGCACGTAAATCTTTAGAGTTCATAAAATAGGTGCCGTGTTCATCTTCTTCGGCAGCAAACATTTCTTCATCATTACGTTGTACAAGCAAAGTTTGAGATGAAGTTGTCTCTGATTGTGCTGATGAGCAGCAAGACTTTTCTGACTCATTGAGCTGAGTAACTGGAATCACATCTCCATTTGCATCTTCTTGGGCTTCATACAACTTATAGTCCCAACGGCAAGCATTGGTACAAGCACCTTGGTTGGCATCACGTTTATTCATATATCCAGAAAGTAAGCAGCGGCCTGAGTAGGCCATGCATAGAGCACCATGTACAAAAACTTCAAGTTCAATATCGGGTACGTATTGCTGGATTTCTTCTATTTCTTCTAAAGATAACTCACGCGATAAAATCACACGGCTTAGACCGTAATCTTTCCAAAACTTAACAGTGGCCCAATTAATAGCGTTGGCTTGAACTGATAGGTGAATTTGCACATCAGGAAAATGCTCTCTCACCATCATGATTAAGCCCGGGTCAGACATAATGAGTGCGTCCGGCTGCATGGCTATAATTGGTTCAAGATCACGAATAAAGTTTTTTAATTTGCTGTTATGCGGTTGAATGTTCACCACAACATAAAACTTTTTGCCCAAAGCGTGGGCTTCATCAATTCCGATTTTTAGGTTGTCATGATCAAAAGCATTATTACGAACACGTAAGCTATAACGTGGTTGGCCTGCATATACTGCATCTGCACCATAGGCAAATGCATAGCGCATGTTTTTAAGTGAACCTGCGGGAGAGAGAAGCTCAGTTTTCATAAAATAAAAGGCATAAAAAATATATGGTTTTATTTTATTAACTCCGCATTTGGGATTCAACCTACTGAATTAGTAGGGATTTGACCAATATCTTTTTGTACGGGCATCATATTTTTTGCTAGCTCTCCTAAGCGCATCAAAGCATTTAACATTTTGGGATTTAACTCAAAACAAGCTGCAATACGTAAACAATGACTAAAACGTTTATCAGCTGAACACAAAATTCCCGGCATACATAAGATTTTTTCATCCATGGCCTGATGGAACAGTTCTAGTGTGTCAATTGATTCGGGGAGCTCTAACCATAAAATAAATCCCGCTTGCGGACGACTGACTCGGGTACCGAGTGGGAAATAGCGGCAAATATAAGATTTGATAGTGTCAATTTGTTGTTGATAGCGTTTTTTGAGTTGACGTAAATGCAGGTCATAACCACCATTTTCTAAGAAAAGGCCTAACGTTTCTGTGAGTAAAGCTGGCTCGGCAACAGTGGTTGTAAATTTAAGCTGCTGCACAATATTACGAAAGCGCCCAGCTTCTAACCAACCAATCCGATAATCAGGTGCTACAGTCTTGGTATAGCTCCCACATACCAAAACCCATCCGTTTTGGTCAAACGCTTTGATGTTGGGCAAGAGAGGCTCGGTGAGTTGCAATTCGGCATACATCGCATCTTCAATAACAGGAATCTGAAACTGATTAGCTAACTCTGCCAAGCGACGGCGGCTGCTCTCAGGCATGCTAAAACCGAGAGGATTGTGTCCTGTCGGAATGGTTAAAATGACTTGTACACTTTGAGATTTTAAGAGTTCTTCAAGTGCATCCAGACACATACCTGTATGTGGTGAGGTCGGCACTTCTACAATTTTTCGACCTAAATTATGAAGGAGTGGGTACAGGTTGTGAAATGTAGGAATCTCAAGAGCTATGCTGTCACCCGCTTGAGTTGTTGCCATAATCGCGAGACTTAAAGCCTCCATCGTGCCATGAGTCAGCACAATATCATCTGCTGAAAGAAACATACCTAACTGTAAGCTTCGTCTAGCAATTTGAGTACGTAAACGTATAGAACCGGGCGGCAAGGTATAGCTTTTAAAAATATCTGATTGAGAGCGCAACACCTGAGCAGTTAAGCGTTTTAAGCGTTCAATTGGATAGAAATTTTCCCCAGAAGGGCAAGCTAGGGCCAAATTGACATAGTCAGGGTCCATCTGCTTTTTAACAATTTGTGCTAGAAAACAGCTAATTCCTGAAAGAGATACTTTTTCTTCACTGACATAACGCTCTTCGAGTTCTAATAAGTTTGAAGGCGCATGACAAACATAGTAGCCAGACTGTGGGCGAACTGAAATTAAACCTTGATCTTCAAGCTGGCGATAAGCTTCTTTTACGGTATTAATACTGACCTGATAATGCTGGGCACAATCTCGAATTGATGGCAACCGAGAACCAATAGGCTGCCTGCCATTTTGAATTTGCAGGGTGAGGTCATCACTCACTTTTTTATATTTGTACATATCCATTCATTAAAAAGCCAAAGCAATGGATACACTTTATAGCGATCCCTGATTTATCTCAAATATTGTTATGCATTTAGATTAATCCATTTAATAGGGATATAGTTTTAATAACTGTGTCTATTATTTTTCATATTAACTGATACTGTGACCATTAAAAATAAATCAGTAAGATCAAGAAATGGTGAGGACTTAAAAACCATATTTTAAATTACAAAATCAGTAGGAGAGGTCTATGTCTGTTGTTGCATTTAAACAAGTTGATGTTTTTACTTCACAAGCATTTAAAGGAAATCCTGTTGCGGTCATTATGGACGCCAGCACTTTAACGTCTGAGCAGATGCAAGCCATTGCGAACTGGACCAATCTTTCTGAAACGACATTTGTGCTCCCTGCGACCGATTCTCAAGCTGATTATCAGGTTCGAATTTTTACTCCGCAAAGTGAGTTGCCATTTGCAGGCCATCCTACAATTGGTACTGCCTATGCTTTGCTTGAGGCGGGTCTAATTAAATCGAAAGAAGGTAAGCTGGTACAGCAGTGCGGTGCTGGTTTAGTGACTCTGACCGTGAGTGAGTCAAGTCATATTTCATTTGAACTACCTAAGCCTAAAATTACTCCACTAGATGCTATGCATACTGAGAAATTAGCAGAAATTTTAAAATGTGAAATTAATACTCAATGGAACGCTGCATTGGTAGATGTAGGGGCGCGCTGGATTGTATTGCAAGCTGTTAATGCTGAGGCTGTTCTAGATAGCCAACCAGACTTTGCCGCTTTAAAAGAACATGATTTAGAAATGAAAGTTACGGGTGCGACAGTTTTTGGTTTTCATGAAAATAATGATGAACAAAAACACATAGAAGTTCGTTCATTTGCCCCTTCATGTGGAATAAATGAAGATCCCGTTTGTGGTAGTGGTAATGGTAGCGTAGCTTCATTTATTCGTTATTATGGGATTCTTCCTGCACAAAATGATGTCGTACTTTCTTCACAAGGTGGGGCGGTAGGTCGAGATGGACAACTTCAACTTGAATTGTATCAAGATAAAATTTTAGTGGGTGGAACCGCTGTCACCTGTATCGATGGCACCATTAAGTTATAAAAACAGAAATAAAAAAACCGAGGACTTTGCCTCGGTTTTTTTATTTCTAGAAAAAATTATTTTTCTACAAACGCACGTTCAATGACGTAGTCGCCCATTTCACCCATACGAGGTGATTCAACTAAACCGTGTTGGTCAAGTAATGCAGCCACATCTTTTAAGAATGCAGGGCTACCGCAAAGCATTGCACGGTCAGTTTCACGGTTGAAGCGTGGTAAACCGATTTTTTCAAATAAAGCGCCAGTTTCAATTGCAGTTGTTACACGGCCTTGAGTGTGGAAAGGTTCACGAGTAACAGTAGGGTAGTAAACAAGTTTGTCTTTAATACCTAATTCTTCAAAGAATTCATGGTTTGGTAATTCGTTCAAGATAAGGTCTTGATAAGCTAATTCAGAAATATAGCGTGTACCGTGAACAACGATGACTTTTTCAAAGCGTTCGTAAGTTTCTGGATCACGAATAATTGATAAGAATGGTGCAAGACCAGTACCAGAAGATAAAAGGTATAAGTTTTTACCTGGTAAAAGGTCATCATGAACCAAAGTACCTGTTGGTTTTTTAGAAACTAAGATTTCATCACCAACTTGTACTTTTTGCAAAATCGAAGTTAAAGGACCGTCTTGTACTTTAATTGAGAAGAATTCTAACTCTTCTTCGTAGTTTGCACTTGCAATCGAATACGCACGCATTAACGGTTTGCCATTCACTTCAAGTCCGATCATTACGAACTGACCATTTTTAAAACGTAAGCTGGTATCGCGTGTAGTTTTAAAACTGAAAAGAGTGTCATTCCAGTGGTGAACATGAGTAATGCGTTCAACGTTAAAAGCAGCCATTAAAGGTCTCGATCACGATTAAAAGAAAACAGATTGCTATTCTAATCTAATTTCATTCCCGATAAACTGAATATATTTAATTGTGTTTATAAGAAAAAGTGATGATCAATTCTGTCACCTTCCCCATCATTGGCCACATGTGCTCTCCCTATCGTGAAAAATTCGGTATTCCACGCCAGCCTAATTTGGTCAATATCGAGTCTTATATTGATATGGTAGAACCATATAACGACTTGTTAGCATTTGAGGGAATTGAGCAATTTAGTCATCTCTGGTTAGTTTGGCAGTTTCATGACAATAAAAATCAAGGCAATGCAGCTAAGTTCCGTCCACAGGTTCGTCCGCCACGTTTAGGTGGTAATGAAAAAATTGGAGTATTTGCTACACGAAGTATGTATAGACCTTCTCCAATCGGGCTTTCAGTCGTAAAACTTAATAAAGTCGAAAAAGTGGGGAAGTCTGTGCGTGTCTATGTCACTGGAAGTGATTTATTAAATGGCACCCCAATTTTAGATATCAAACCTTATATTCAATATTCTGATGCAATTGCGGAGGCTCAAAGTGGTTATGCGCATGCAGAACCAGAACGAAAGGCAGTTATTTGGAATGAAACTGCGTTAACAGCTCAAAAATATTTTCTTCAAAATAAAGAAATAGATTCGCAGTACATTGATGAGCTTGAGCAAGTGTTAGCTTTAGATCCTCGGCCTGCCTACCAAGAAGACCCTGAAAGAATCTATAAAATGAAATTTTCAGACTTTGATATTCATTTTAAGGTCGATCAATTTGTAGTTACCGTCATTGATGTGGTGAAGACTTCTGCGCTTGCACAATAGATATTTTAAAACCAGTGGATGTTGAGCCAAAGTAAAGTAATAAAAATAGCCATATGAATGAGCTGGGCGGGAACGAAAGCAAGGGCATAGCGTAGTCCGCCCGAAATTGCAGAGTTCACACTTTTAGCAAGAGCGTGAACTGCAAAACCTCCTAAAAAGGCAATTAATAAAGGTGTCATATGTGCGCTATCAGGTTCACCTTGCACAATGACCGCCGCTATAGCTGCATGTATTTCAAATAAAGAAGCAAGTAAGGTCCCCGCGATTAATCCCGCATCGCCTAAAGATAGACTTAAACCATAAACACCTGCCTGAATAAGGGTAAGTGTACCCGCAATAATAATGGCTTCTTTTAAGCTGAACATTCTTGAGTCAAGCTCGGGCGAAGCCGTACTAGGTTCGGATTTACGTAATAAAATAAAAGCCCATACTGCTAAAACTAGTAAGGCAATAAGTGTAGGAAATATAATCAGCTTGAACCAAGCAAAGCTAATACCGATCACAATAATTAAGGTTTGAATCAGTGTTGAAACGCAAGACATCAATGCAGAACCTGCATTTGTTGTTGCGTTGGCTTTGCCAGAGCGTACTTCTAAACCTAAACTGGCAATAGTTGCTGTACTAGAAACAAATCCGGAAGCTAAAGAAGAAAGCAATAAAGCATTTTTAGATGACAAAAGTCGCTTTGCTATATGGGCAAGGGCTTGTACAAATAAAATTAAAGTCAGTAATTTTAAAATCACATGTGGATTTAAAACTGGTCCCCAAAAAGGTTTATTGGGGACTAAAGGCAGAGCAATTAACAGTAAGGCAAGTAGAAAAATACCATCACGTAATTCCGATTCAGTAATCCACTGACTGGCAATACCATGCATAGACTGCTTAGCTATTAAGATAGTTGTCATGATCACAGCTAGGCCGGCAGCGAGCGAAATATTCCAAATGCAAAGTGCCCCGATGAAGTAAGTCATAATAAAGGCGAGTTCGGTGGTCACGCCCGGGTCATTGGGTTGATTTTTGAGCGAAACAATACTAATAGCACCAATGAGTAAGGCACCCACAATTCCAATTTCAATGCCAAATAAAAAACAGATTGCTCCTAATAATGCACTAATGGCAAAAGATCGAAATCCCGCAAAGGTTTTATATTCATGTTTAAGCTTACTTCGTTCTCGTTCTAAGCCAATTAATAAGCCACAACCAAGCGCCGCAGCAATGACTGTAATGAATTCTTCAAATGATGCTGTTTGTAATGACATTGTCATTGGAAGTTCCATATTACTTCCTCTTTGCTTATTGTTATATGTAGATTTGAATCATTTTAAAATCATGTATTCATGTTCAGTTTATTCTTTTTATTATAGTGAGCATAGTGTCTTTTTTAGACAAAACTATGTAGAAAATATTTCTATAAATATGACCTGTGACACAAAAAAATATTAAGATGAGAATTGGTTTAATTAACTGATGTTAAAGGATATTTAAATATAAAACATCTCTGCTATATTATAAAAATATATTGGGGATAACGCATGAATGCACATGTAGAAATAGATACGTATTGGTGTCTAGAACAACTATTACAAGAAGGCCGTATAACAGAACGAGATAAATTACTGGTACAGACAAGTCACCGCCAAAAAGACCAGTTAAAGTGGCATCCATTACAGTGGATAGCACATTTTAATTTAAAAGATCAGCAACACACACATGCGCATTTGAGTTTAAACCGCTTATGTTTATGGTTTGCAGATCGGGTTCAGCTACCTCTATTTGTGATCGATCCTTTAAAGGCAGATGTCAGCGCTTTAACGCAGGTCATGTCACAAGAGTTTGCCATTCGTAACCATATTTTAGCTGTTGAAATTCATGCTGACCGAATCGTGATTGGAACAGATCAACCATTTCAAACAGATTGGCTTAATAACCTTGAACGTAGTCTAGCGCCTAAAAAAATTGAACGGGTACTGCTTAATCCCGAACAGTTACAACGCTATTTGCGCGAATATTATCAGGTGAGTCGCGCGGTAAACTCTGCTCAAAAAGATGCAGCTCATGACCGTGACAGTAAAAATGTTGAAGCACTTTTGCAGCTTGGCGATAGTCAAAACCCAGATGCTAATGATCAGCATATTGTGAAATTAGTCGACTGGATTTTACAGTTTGCATTTGAGCAGAGTGCCAGTGACATTCACATGGAACCGCGTAAAGATAATGGTAAAGTCAGGTTTAGGATTGATGGCGTTTTACACACTATTTATAACATGCCTTCAAATACACTGACCGCCGTGATTTCTCGGATTAAAATTTTAGGACGTTTGAATGTAGCGGAAAAACGTAAACCACAAGATGGCCGGTTAAAAACACGGACACCTAAAGGGCAAGAAACCGAATTACGTTTATCAACCTTACCAACAGCATTTGGTGAGAAACTGGTCATGCGAATTTTTGATCCTGATGTGCTGGTGCGTTCTTTTCAGCAATTGGGTTTTGAAGAGCGTTTATTACAACAGTGGCAACAATTAACAAAAAATAGCCACGGTATTATTTTAGTCACGGGTCCTACAGGCTCCGGTAAAACAACTACGCTATATTCATCTTTAAAGCAGCTTGCAACCGAGCAGGTCAATGTCTGTACCATTGAAGATCCGATTGAAATGCTAGAGCCTAGTTTTAATCAAATGCAGGTCAATAATGCAATTGAATTAGGCTTTGCAGACGGTGTACGTGCACTGATGCGTCAAGACCCTGACATTATTATGATTGGGGAAATTCGTGATCAAGATACAGCGAATATGGCTATTCAGGCAGCATTAACAGGTCATTTGGTTTTATCAACTTTACATACCAATGATGCACCGTCTAGTTTGACTCGTTTACATGATTTAGGTGTACAACCATTTTTAACAGCCGCGACTATTTTAGGTGTATTGGCACAGCGCTTAGTGCGTAAGCTTTGCCCAAACTGCAAACAACAAACTCATATTAATGAAGATGAATGGCAGCACCTAACATTTGACTACATTATGGAAATGCCAGAAAAAGTTTATCGGGCAGTAGGTTGTGAAGAGTGCCGGCATACGGGTTATAAAGGTCGAATCGGCATTTATGAGTTTATGCCAGTTAGTCTTGAGCTTAAGCATCTTATTAGCAGTCATGCGACATTAAATGAATTAAGAAGCCAAACTAAAAAAGAAAGTGTAGAGCCTTTAAGAATTGCAGGAGCTCGCAAAGTTATTGAAGGTTTGACCACCTTGGAAGAGGTGCTGCGGGTTGTTCCATTAAATTAAATTTTTCTTAAGATTCACCTCATCTATCGATGGTGTAATTGTTTTATTCCAAGGGTAAACCAAATAACAGAGGGTAATTTTATGAAAATGCTTAAAGTAATTTTGATGACTGCGGGTATGGCAACTGCGGGTGTGGTTGTAGCAAATACACCTGTGAATCAGGCAGCTATTGCTCCAGCGACAGTTACTACAGTGAAACAAGCTTTAGCATCAAAAGATAATACACCTGTAAAATTACATGGTCAGGTCGTGAAATCTTTAGGCGATGAAAAATATCAATTCCGCGATAAGAGCGGTAGCATTACAATTGATGTAGATGATGAGCTTTGGCAAGGACGTCCTGTTTCAGCCAATACAAATGTGACTTTAATTGGTGAAGTAGACATAGATTATAAGCCTTTAAAACGTGTAGAAATTGATGTAGATCAGGTCCAGTTCTAATAAATTAATTTCTACATTTATTCCTTTTAGCCGCATTTAAATCATGCGGCTTTGCTTTTTTTATAAAGACTTGGCAACATCCAATCAGGATATAACAGGAAAAACAGATGAGAATTTTGCTTGCAGAAGATGATCGCTCTCAAGCTGAAAGTATTCAATCATGGTTAGAATTAGACGGTTATCAAGTAGACTGGGTAGAACGTGGTGATTATGCCCTTACAGCAATTGAGCAGCATGATTATGACTGCATTTTGCTTGATCGGGGCTTGCCCCAACTGGCTGGTGAAAAAGTTTTAACAACCATCCGCCACAAACAAAAAAACGTTCCCGTGATTTTTATTACTGCACGTGACAGTATTCATAACCGCGTAGAAGGGCTTGATTTAGGTGCAAATGATTATTTGGTTAAACCATTTAGCCTAGAAGAATTATCTGCCCGAATTCGTGCCCAATTACGTAAACAAACTCTGAGTCAGCAATCGATTTTAACGTGGGGTGATTTGCAACTTGATACACAAGCGAAAGTTGTATTATCTGCTGGTAAGACTATCGATTTAACAGCAAAAGAATTTCAAATATTACGTAAACTTATGGTTCATCCTGAGCATATTATTACCCGTGATCAATTAGAAGAAGCACTTTATGCATGGGGCGAGGAAATCGAGAGTAACGCAATCGAAGTTTTTATTTATCAGCTTCGAAAGAAAATCGGAAGCAGCAGTATTAAAACCATACGGGGGCTCGGCTACCGTATGGGAGATTTAAAATGAAATCGAATCGATCATCCTTGCAGTCACAACTGGTTAAAACCACCATGTGGAGCAGTATTGTGGTGGGGCTACTGGCATTAAGTTTACTCACCATATTTTCGATTTATCACAACATGTCAGTACAAGATGAAATCATGGATGAAATTTCAGATACCTTACTGGTTTCTGACCTTTCTAAACACTCGATGAAGCAGTTTGACGAGCTGAGTGATGAATTTGATATTCAATATGAGTTATTAGATACAGGTCAGGTGCTTACCCATTCTCATACCTATCAGCATGAACTTTTTGAAAAAGGTAACTTATCAGAAGGTTTTTCATATTTTTGGTTTGATGGTCAGTTATGGCGTAGTCTGGCAGCACAACAAGAAGATTCTCAGCTACAAGTTGAAGTTTTTCAGCCCATTAGTACACGTATTGAAGAAGTATTAAAAGCACTTGCTGGATATAGTGGCCTTATGGTGCTGTTCTGGTTACTACAGTGGGTTATTGTAAGTTGGCGTACCGAGCAACAATTGGCTGCACTGAATTTACTTTCTAAACGTATTGCCCAAAAAACTGCCTCAAACTTAGAGCCAATTCAAGAACCAGATATTATTACAGAGATTCAGCCTGTGATTGATGCTTTAAATCAGCTACTTGCAAGGCTACAAAGGGCACTGGTTGCTGAACAGCGTTTTACTGCAGATGCTTCACATGAATTACGTTCACCTTTATCTGCCATACAAATGCGTCTTCAAGTTTTACAGCGTAAATACCAACATCTTCCAGAACTTCATCAAGATTTTGAACGCATACAAGAAGACGTTTCTAGAAGTACAAAAATACTTGAGAATTTACTTCTTCTGGCCCGCTTAGAACCTAATGAAGCTGAACAGCCTGAACTTCCTAAGACAGTTATCGATTTAAATTACTTACTGGCTAGAGTGATTGAAACTGTAGATTTAGACGCGAAAGCTAAACAGATGTTGATAGAGACCAATACTTTATCGACAGAAACTAAAACATATGCGAATGAAGAATTACTGTTTATTGCTTTTAGAAATTTATTTGATAACGCTATTCGTTATAGCCCGACACTAGGCTCTATTCATGTTGAGATTAGTCAATATGAACAGCAAATTAAGGTGTCTATTGAAGACACGGGAAATGGAGTAGATGATGAAGTGCTATTACGGTTAGGGCAGCGTTTTTTTCGGGTACTTGGTACTCAGCAGCAAGGTTCTGGCTTAGGAATTTCAATTACTCGAAAAATTATTGAATTGCATAATGGCAAGTTACGTTTTATGCATGCTGAACAAGGTGGGCTGAGAGCAGAGATTATTCTTCCTTCATAAAAAATAGCATGGTTACCCATGCTATCCATTTTTTGTTTTCCCACGAATATTATTGAAACGCGAGTATGTTTTTTATTTAGTTAAAATTAGGCGATTGTTGCGAGTGAGGCGTAAACGATATTCCTCGCCAGCATGCATAATGCGAATTTCACGGCCTAATGCAAAGAGGTTATTAGAATGTAACATTGGTAAGGCGTGAGCTGTGTCATTGTTACGGGTAAATAAGCTAAAAGGTGCGTTCATTTGTTGTGCTCCGTGGTATGTTCTTGAACGATTTAAATGATAATCATTATCGAATAGATCTGTCAATGAGATTTTTAAGATTTTATAAAATGATAAAATTTGCTTACACTTGAGAAAAGTTTTAGAGAGTAAAAAGATGCCCAAACCAATAGTCGATGTCGCTATAGCAATCTTGATCCATCGTGGAAAAATATTAGTTGGATGGCGCGAAGAGCAGCAACATCAAGGTGGAAAGCATGAGTTCCCTGGAGGGAAGGTTGAGCAGGGTGAAACACCAGAAGAAGCCTGCCGCCGTGAAATCTATGAAGAAGTGGGTATTGGTTTAAAAGATTGGCATCAGTTTGATTATATTCACCATGAATATGATGACATTATCGTCAACCTTCATTTGTTCCATAGTTATGTACCTGATGAGTTATTAAATCTTATTCACCAGCCATGGGCATGGTACACACGTGATCAGCTACTTCATTTAAACTTTCCAAAAGCCAATAAAAACATCATAAAACGACTCTATTGGCCTCATCTCATCAAAATTAGCAATACGCTTTCAACGGTAGAAAGTAGTGATGCTTTATTGTACTGGCGTATCGAAGAATTTGAGCCGCAGTATATAGAGCAATTAACTGCTTTAGATGAAGGGCAACGATCAAGTTTAATTATAAATGTCGATATTTGGCGGCAATTAAGCCCTGAATTACAAAAACAAATAAAGACCGTTCATTTAAAACAATCTCAACTCATGAATTTGCATAAAGGCGATTTAAGAGTGGGCGTACGTTATATTGCTGCTTGTCATGATGCTGTTTCTTTAAAGCAAGCTCAGCAGATTGGTTGCGATGCCATTTTTATTAGTCCTGTAAAACCAACAATGACTCATCCAGAAGCTGTGGCATTAGGTTGGGAACGTTTTAGTGATCTCGCTCAAAATAGCCAGATTCCAGTTTTTGCATTAGGAGGAGTACATCCGGATGATTTAGCCACTGCACAGCAGCATGGTGCATATGGCTTAGCGGGTATTCGTAATTTCTAATAAGAAAATAAAAAAGCATTAAAAGCTAGAGGGCTTTTAATGCTTGTTGTGCTTCTTGAACAGTTTTTTGATTGTTGCGTTGTTGCCCAGCTTTTAAGATGACTAACCATAGCTGCTTTTTCATTGGCTGACTTTGGGCAAAACTCAAACCACGTCTTGCTAAAGACTCAGCATTAGAATATTGCTGTTTATGATTTGCCGTAAGCGCAAGAAATAAATAAGTCTCAGCCGCTTGTGGCGCTAAACGCTGTGCTTGAAGCGCATAGCGCTCAGCCTCTGACCACTGCTGATTTTTATAAGCCTGCTGTGTTTTTTGCATTAAAACTTTAAATGCAGGTAACTGGCTACCATCATCACTAAAATGTTGAGGCTTTTTTTGCTGAGGAACAATCACCTGTAAATTTTTACGTTGAATTTCTGGGTGATCATAAGGTGTAATTTTTACACCTGATGGAGTTTCCGTCTTTTTGACTGGAGGAGTAGGTGTTTTCTCTTTGGAGTCAGAATGATCGGGCAGAGTTGTACAGCCGACCATAAGAACAGCACCAATATAAAAAACACCTTTCTTTAACATATCCTAATTTCCTGTTAACGCTTAGTTGTTATAACTACCACTTGAAATTACACGTGAGTTGTTTGACAGATCTTGTTCCATCTGGTTTTCACTTTCACGAATATAACTGTCGGTATTATCATCCTGAGAGTCAGGAATTGTGTTATCACTTTGTGGCGTATATGTTGGATCAACTTGATAATAAGGTGCTCCACATGGCGTAGCACGGTGCGGAACCGTATGCGTTAGCATCGGAATATACATTGCGCCATCACATGCCTGAGCAGATAAATCACCCGTTGCACGGTCAATCCACTGCCACTGTACTGTGTCTGGTTGACGTAGATTTACAGGCGTTTGACGTAATTGTTTCATCACATTAATCCATACTGGCAATGCACCCGATGAACCTGTTAATCCTGTTACTTTGTTGTCATCTAAACCTAACCAAACTACAGCAACGTGGTTACCTGAGTAGCCCGCAAACCATGAGTCACGTGTATCGTTAGTCGTACCTGATTTACCTGCCAATTTTAAAGCAGGAGACAAGCTATTATAAGCTGCGCGACCAGTACCCGAAGACATGACCTGTTGTAGACCATAATTCATGATATAACCAACAGATGGATCAATGGTTTGTTGAACATTCAGGCCATAACGGTCAAGCAGGCGACCATTTGCATCTACGACAGATCGAATCGCACGAGTCGGATATTTAAAGCCACCTGTAGCAAAGTTCTCATAAATTCCCAGAACCTCCATTGGTGACATATTGACTGCCCCAAGGAAAATAGATGGGTAGGCAGGAATGGTCGACTCAACACCAAACTTTCTTAAGTTGTTTGTAAATGTAGATAAACCAAACTCTTGACCCAAGCGCACAGCAGATAGGTTATATGAATTTGCCAAAGCTTCACTCAAGCTGACTACACCATGTCCGCCACCACTGTAGTTTTTAGGTGTCCAACTTTTGCCACCATCTACAGGGACACTAATCGGCGCATCTTCAATTTGGGTTGCCCAGTTGTAACGCCCAGATTCAATAGCACTTAAATAAATCACAGGTTTTAATAAAGAACCGACTTGACGTTTTGCATCTACAGCACGGTTAAAACCAGTAAAGTCTTGTGTAGAACCAACAGCAGCAACAAGCTCGCCGTTTTCTGGATGTGCAATCAGTACAGCACCCTGTAAGTTTTTCAAACGTGATGGATTGCTGTTTGCTAAGCGTTCTACTGAAGCTTTAAACGCATTTTGAACTTGAGTTTGAGTAATTGGGTCTAAAGTCGTAAAAATACGTAAGCCCTGATTAGTTAAATCACTTTCTTGATATTCTGTGCGTAATTGACGACGCACAATATCTAAAAAGTCCGGGAATTTTGCAGGGCCTAAACTTGGTTTATTTAACACATTTAAAGGACGTGCAATTTCATCTTCATATTCTGCTTGAGTTAAATAACCCATTACACGCATGTTATTTAACACCGTATCGCGGCGTTTTTTTGCACCTTCAGGATTTTTCCAAGGGTTATACAAAGAAGGGCCTTGCACTAAACCAACTAAATAAGCTTGCTGTGCGACACTTAGCTCACGTAACGGTAAACCAAAATAAAATTGAGAAGCCAAACCATAGCCATTAATTGAGTAGCTACCATTTTGGCCTAGATTTACTTCATTTAAGTAAGCTTCTAAAATTTCATCTTTGCTGTAATGCAGCTCAATGAGTAAAGCCATTAATGCTTCATTAACTTTACGTTTTAAGGTGCGTTCAGGTGTAAGGTAGAAGTTTTTAACTAATTGTTGAGTTAGGGTTGAACCACCTTGACGCTTTCCGCCTGTAATATTACTCACCAATGCACGAGCAGTACCACGAATTGAAACCCCGTGATGATGATAGAAATTACGGTCTTCTGTTGAAATTAAAGCTTCAATAAGAGGTTTAGGGACATTATTCAGTTTAATGAGAACACGGTCTTCATTATGTTGAGGGTAAATCCCTCCAATCAGAAGTGGCTCTAGTCGCGCAACACCCGTTGAAGAAGGTTTTGTACTTCGAACTTCAGCAACTTGATCATTTGCAAAACTTAACTCTAATACTTGTTCGGGTTCAACACTGTCGCCGTAATCAAAACCACGTGTATGGATATACATATTGCTACCCTGAGCAACATAGGTTCCAGACTTGTCATAATTACTTGAAGTTTTGTAACCCAAGAGTTTTAATTCTTGAGTGAAATTTGCTTGGGTAATAGGTGCGTTATTATAAATTTCCAAAGGTCGTGCGAACACTTTGGCGGGAATATCCCACCGTTGTCCTTCAAATTTTTCACGGATAATATTATCTAAACGAATCAGATAGATACTAAGAGCAATAAAAGCACCAATGACCAAAATGGAAAAGATTAGTGCAAAGAAACCGATACCACGTTCAAACTTCATAAAAATGAGATAAAACCCTAACAATGCCTGTAATGATGCGATAGCTTGTCATCAATTTGCAATGATAAAACTGTGAATAATTGGAAAACTTAGATTGAATTTTACAGCATCTTGTTGTTATGTTTTTTTAAATTAATCAGGTTAATGTTATTATAGGCAAGTATCGCAGCGGAGCTTACTCATTCGTGCAAATTTCACATAAGTCCTTCAGAAACGTCGGGTTAATCGGTCGACCAGATAAATCATCAGTAGTAGAAACACTATGTTTAATTCATGATCATTTGTTGAACCTAGGCTTAAACCCCATTTTTGATCAGGAAACTGCTGAATTAGTGCCTTATGACCATGCACAGGTAGTGAGTCGTCATTTATTGGGTGAAGTTGCTGATTTAGTCATAGTCGTTGGAGGTGATGGTTCTTTACTCCATGCTGCTAGAGCTTTAGTACGCTACAATACGCCTGTTATTGGTATCAACCGCGGGCGTTTAGGTTTTTTAACTGATATCAAACCTTCAGAAGCCATTTTCAAACTTGACCAAGTACTTCAAGGTCATTTCCAGCTTGACCGTCGTTTCTTACTTGAAATGGAAGTACGAACAAATGGTGAAGTCATTTATGACGCCATTGCTTTAAATGATGTGGTTTTGCACTCGGGTAAATCGGTACACATGATTGACTTCGAACTTAATATTGATGGTCAATATGTTTACCGCCAACATAGTGATGGTTTAATTGTTTCGACGCCAACCGGATCAACGGCTTATGCATTGTCAGGTGGTGGCCCAATTTTACATCCAAGTATGGATGCTATTGCATTAGTTCCAATGCATCCCCATACATTGTCATCACGTCCCATCGTAGTCGGTGGTCAAAGCGAAATTAAAATCGTTATTCGCGAAAATCGGGTGTTACCAATGGTGAGTGCAGATGGACAACATAGTGTCTCGCTCAATGTTGGAGACAGTTTACACATCCGTAAACACCCATTTAAACTAAGTTTATTGCATCCACCAGGTTATGATTTCTATATGGCCTGCCGTACCAAACTTGGTTGGAACCAAGATTTTGAATCTTTTCAAAGAGATGAATCATGAATATTGAACAAATGCTATCTGTTTTAAACCCTGAAATTGTAGAGCGTTTAAAAACAGCAGTAGAAATTGGTAAATGGCCAAACGGCGTTGTTTTAACTAAAGAGCAGCGTGAAACTTGTATGCAAGCTGTAATCGCTTGGGAGTTAAAGAACTTACCAGAAGATCAGCGTAGCGGTTATATTGACCGTGGTACAAAAGAAGAAGGCGAAGAGTGTGATGATGATCATCACAAGCATGAGCCAGAGTTTAAACCTATTCGTTTTGTTTAAAACTTAATAAGACAGAAAATTATTTCTGGTTATTCCATACAGCCTTATATAGCATGTTTTTCATAAGTTATAGCATATAGGCTTTTATTACTTTTGAAGGATCAAAAGTAACCAAAAATCCTTTGTATCACTGACGATACTTCCTGTATCGCAGTGATACGGTCGACATCCATGTCGACCTTCACGATAGCATTTGTTAACTACGAATTAAGATTGCTTAAATTTCGTGTATCCCATAACACTTTTGCTTTTTGCATCGCTTCTTCAAAACTAGCAACAACGCCCATCGTATATAGCGCGATTCCGATGGTTTCTGTTATGGCTATTTCTCCATATTCATGGTGCTGTTGACCAAGCCATACTGCTTTAAACGTTGCTAAATCTAATTCCTCTTCAATTGGGCTTCGTTCAGGTGTGAGCTTTGGCAACTCATGTTCATAGAGCTCACCATTTTTAATACCGCAAATGAGCGTTTTAGCATCTGGGTTTCGTTCAAATTCACCACCTTCGCCTTTAATAACGGCACTATTTTGATAGCCTAAGCGTAATGCGCTATGTTGGTGAGAAGTTCTGTAAGCAGGGTGGAATATTGCTTGTAAGGTAGCCTTAGCGTTAAAAGGATTAATTAAACGGGCCAAAGTATGAATGGGTGAACGCAATCCCATGACATTTCTTAGAGATATCAATTCGCTTAAAACTGGTGAAATCACATCTAACGGTAAGTAAGCAAAATTTTGCTCTGCTAATTGTGTACGAACTTCTTGTTCAGAATGACAAATTTGATAACCAAGATATTCTAAGACTTGCTCAGTATAAACACGATTAAGCGTGTGACCTGACGCACCATGCATAACAATTTTATGGCCATGCTGGGCAAGTGTAAGAGCGGCTAACAAAAACCATGGATAGTGTTTTCGCTTACCTGCATAAGATGACCAATCTAAATCAACATCTAAATGTTCAAAATGAAGCTGATCTTTGGTCGCTTGCACAAACCCTGCAAGTTCATCAATCGATTCTTCTTTAACCCGAAGTAGCATTAAAAATGCACCTAGCTGCACATCTAACACTTCACCTTTTAAAATCATGGTAAATGCTTGATAGGCTTCTTCATAGCTTAAAGAGCGAGATCCGGTTTTCCCCTTACCTAAAATACGGACATATTGAGCAAAGGGATGTTCAGCATCTTTATAGATATTGCGTTTAGTATTCATCGTAGTTCAAAACAATAAAAATGATGGGATGTAGGCAGCTCAAAATGAAATGTCCACAGGTATTTAATCAATATGACATAAAAAGCTGCTGAAAAAATATCAAAAGTGTTTCTTATACTAAAGTCTTAAGGCTACCTGAGTGTTTTTTATGCGTATTAGCTAAAAAATTAATCGAATCGTTATTTAATTCGAGTACACTTTCCCGTGCTTTTTTGAGCACTCATATCATAATTTTATGTGATTCTCCTATATCTTCAGCTTTTTATTGAAAAAGTAAGAGGTTATTTCGAGCTACTCAAAGTGGTTAGAAACTTCAGGTATTCTCCTGTTTTAGAAAACATTGATTTTGTTTTCATTGAGGTAGTAGGAAGGTTTTTTGTTCACAAAAAACCATTTCCCTTTTGCGGTGTTAATGTGAAAGGTTAGGGCTGTGTATTCGTAAAGAATAGACGTTTCATTTTGGTATTTCCAACGGACTTGGAAATATAGATTGAAGTAAAGTTATGGCTAAAAAACCGATTTATAAATCACTTTATTTTCAGGTGATTATTGCGATTATTGCGGGTATCTTGGTAGGGCATTTTTCCCCAAGCTCAACGCAAATTGTCAATGGTGTCGAACAGCATATTCCGGGGTTAGGTGAAAAACTCAAGCCATTAGGTGATGCCTTTATTCGTTTGATCAAGATGATCATTGCTCCAGTTATTTTCTGTACCGTGGTAAGCGGTATTGCTGGCATGGAAAGCATGAAGTCAGTCGGAAAAACTGGCGGCGTTGCGTTGTTATACTTTGAAATCGTTTCAACAATTGCACTTCTAATTGGCCTTGTTGTAATTAACATTGCTAAACCGGGTGTAGGGATGAATGTTGACCCTACCACTCTCGATACTTCGGGCATTCAAAAATACGTCAGTTCTGGTGAGTCACAATCTACCATTGATTTCTTAATGCACATCATCCCTGATACGGTGGTTGGTGCATTTGCAAATGGTGAAATCTTACAAGTCCTTCTTTTTGCAATCCTCTTTGGTTTTGCTTTACATAAGTTAGGTGATGCAGGACGTCCAGTTTTAAAATTTATTGATCAAGTTGCACATGTGTTCTTTAACATTGTGAATATGGTCATGAAATTGGCTCCGATTGGTGCATTCGGTGCAATGGCATTCACTATCGGTAAATATGGCGTTGGTTCACTCGTACAATTAGGGCAGCTCATTATCTGCTTCTATATTACGTGCTTACTCTTTATCTTCTTAATTTTGGGTACAATCAGCCGTATTAGTGGATTCAGTATTCTTAAGATGATTCGCCTGATTCGTGAAGAGTTATTAATTGTACTTGGTACATCTTCTTCTGAATCTGTTTTGCCTCGCATGTTACGTAAACTTGAAATTGCAGGTTGTGAAAAATCTGTAGTTGGTTTGGTTATCCCAACAGGTTATTCATTTAACCTTGATGGTACGTCAATTTATTTGACTATGGCTGCAATCTTTATTGCTCAGGCAACAAATACACAGCTTGATATTCAACATCAGATTACTTTGCTATTAGTACTCTTAATCTCATCTAAGGGTGCGGCGGGTGTAACAGGCTCTGGCTTTATTGTTATGGCTGCAACTTTGTCTGCTGTTGGACATATTCCAGTAGCAGGTTTGGCATTGATTTTAGGTATTGACCGTTTCATGTCAGAAGCACGTGCTTTAACTAACCTCGTTGGTAACTCATTAGCAACGATTGTTGTTGCAAAATGGGTCGGTGCTTTAGATAAAGATAAGCTAAATGATGCTTTAAACAATCCAGATGAAGTCGACAGAAAAATGATGGAGCAAAAAACTCCTCAAGTCGCTGAAGGTTTAGATTAATTCAAATAAACCTATATAAAAAAGGAAGCTTTGGCTTCCTTTTTTATTGGCTGACTGAAAAGTACAGTTTTAATGAGCAGCTATGTCATGACAGTAGCTTAAAAAATGATTAGCATGCACAACAATCAGATTAGATAAAACAATAAAGCCGAAGGAAAATATTATGTTGGCATACGATGCAGATTTAGAATTATTCCGTGATAATTTTAAACGTTTTATGAATGAGCATATTGCACCGCAATACGATCAATGGGAACGCGAAGGAATCATGCCACGTGCTGTCTGGAATCAACTGGGCGAAAATGGCTTTTTGTGTGTGGATGTTCCAGAAGAATACGGTGGTTACGGCGTACCAACCTATTATTCATTAATGTTGGTTGAAGAATCGGCACGTGCTGGATTCTGTGCATTATCAACAGCGATTTCTTGCCACTCTGAAATTGCTGCACCATATATTTTACACATCGGGACAGAAGAGCAAAAACAATATTGGTTGCCGAAAATGGTGACAGGTGAAGTGGTTGGTGCAATTGGTATGACTGAACCTGGAGCAGGCTCGGATTTACAATCAATGCGTACCAGTGCCATTTTGCAAGATGACCATTATTTATTAAATGGCTCAAAAACATTTATTTCAAATGGACAACATGCTGACCTTGTGGTGCTTGCAGTAAAAACTGATCCTCAAGCGCGTGCGAAAGGGGTGTCGTTATTATTGGCAGATACTCATCTGGAAGGCTTTAAGAAAGGTACCAACCTCGACAAAATCGGTCTACATTCTCAAGACACATCTGAGCTATTTTTTGACAATGTTAAAGTTCCTAAAAACCAGTTACTCGGTCAAGCTGGACAAGGCTTTGCTTATTTAATGCAAGAGTTACCACGTGAACGTACCGCTATTGCATCTACCGCAATTGGCGCTATTCGTGGTGCAATTGATTTGGCAACTGCTTATGTAAAAGAGCGTCATGCATTTGGTCAACCTATTTCACAGTTCCAAAATACGCGTTTTGTTTTAGCACAAGCAAAAATTGATGAGCTTGCTACAGCTGCTTTTTACGAGAGAAACGTTGCTCTATATCAAGAAGGTAAACTTGATGTTGAAACAGCAGCAGCGCTTAAAAGTTTCAGCACTGACATGCAAATGAAAGTCGCAGATAACTTGCTGCAACTCTTTGGTGGGTATGGCTATATGAGTGAATATCCAATTTCACGTTTCTTTGTAGATGCTCGTATTCAACGTATTTACGGTGGTACAAATGAAATTATGAAAGAAATCGTGGCGCGTGGATTAATCGGTAAAGCTTAATAATAGCTTCAAAAAAGCCTACCTTTGAGTAGGCTTTTTTATTATTTAGCTGTTTTCTGCGATGGTTCATCGAATAAAGATTTACAGCTTTCTAAATTTTGACATGAAGCAAACATAAGTGCTTTAGGCAAGCTCGCATACAAATTTGTAATGTGTTGTTCAGCAGGGTTATAAAAATGCCAATAACTAAATTGGTTTGAACGTTTATTTTCTAAAGCTTTAAAGAAATTTGCTTCATTTAATTTATTGTTAAGTTGAGTGCGAGGGCCACCTTGCTCATGTGTACCGACTGTGGTCATGAGTAAAGGGGAATGATTTGGTTTCTGACTTTGCCAATGATTTAACTGCTGAAATAACATGCCTTGGTCAAACCAGAGAGAAGGGCTTGCAGCAAAGTAACGCTGAAATGCATTTGGCTTTTGAAAAAAATGATAAAGCACAAATAAACCTCCAAAAGAATGTCCATAAAGACTTTGCTGTTGGCTATTAATCGGAAATTGTTTTGCAATTGTAGGCTTGAGTTCGCTATTTAAAAAAGCAATAAACTGATCAGCACCCCCATATTTATATTTACCTTGTGCTTGAAATTGGGCAGAAGGTTTTGGAGTGTAATCATAAGCACGCTTTTGCACATCAAAGGTTTTTTGCTGAGGGTAACCAACCGCTACTATCATGAGTGGATCTAGTCCTAATTTGGTAGAACCAGCGCCAATCGACTGAGCAATATTGGCAGCACTTGGAAATGTAGCATTTCCATCTAATATATAAAGTACTGGATACCCATGTTGGGGCGGGGCGACAGGTGGTTTATAAATTTGAATAAGATAATCATGGCCTGTATTTTTAGATTTAATTTGAAATTGTGCCTGATTATTTTGAAAAAAGATTTTTGGTTGATTTTGTATAGGCGTTTGGGCGAGGGCAGAACAGCTTATTAAAGTATTTAATAAAAAACTAGTAGATAAAAGGAAAAATGATCTTTGCATAATGGGCGATAATAAAATTTATTATACAAATAATAAATGAAAATCATTATCAAATAAAGTAATCAAGAAATGGAAGTAAAAAGGTTAATGAAAAAAGCCCTTACAGCTATATTGCCTAACAAATCAAAGCAGACTATTGTTATACTCTCGTTTAAAAGATGATTTTACTGAGGCTGCATTCTAATGATCAACGATGATCAAAACAAAACGACTTCTCTTAGTTTAGAACAAATTCGTGAAGATATTGATAGTGTAGATCAACAGATTCAAGAATTATTAAATCGCCGCGCAAGCCTTGCTGAAGCTGTTGCTAAAGCTAAATTTGCTTCCGAAGAGAATCCTTTGTTTTATCGTCCTGAACGTGAAGCGCAGGTCTTACGTAAAGTTATGGAGCGTAACCAAGGTCCTTTGTCTGATGTCACCATGGCGCGTTTGTTCCGTGAAATTATGTCTGCTTGCCTTGCTTTAGAAGCGCCACAAAGTATTGCATTTTTAGGACCAGAAGGTACTTTTACTCAATCTGCTGTGCTTAAGCATTTTGGTAAAGATGCAGTTGTTCGTCCACTACCAACAATTGATGAAGTGTTCCGTGAAGTGGAAGCGGGTAGCGCACATTACGGTGTAGTTCCGGTTGAAAATTCATCTGAAGGTATTGTGAACCATACTTTAGACTGCTTTAAAACATCGAATTTAAATGTAATTGGTGAAGTTGAATTGCGTATTCATCATCAATTCCTAGTATCTGAAAATACACGTAAAGACAGTATTAAACAGATTTATGCTCATCAGCAAACTTTGGCTCAATGCCGTCAGTGGTTAGACGCACATTATCCGGGTGTTGAACGTGTTGCTTTAAACTCAAATGCGGAAGCTGCACGCCGTATTCGCAACGAATGGCACTCAGCAGCAATTGCATCTGATATTGCAGCAGGTATGTATAACCTTGAAATTTTACATAGCAATATTGAAGATAATCCGGAAAATACCACTCGTTTCTTAGTCATTGGCCGTGAAAAAATTCCACAAAGTGGCAATGACAAAACATCGTTATTAATTTCAGCACATGACCGTGCTGGTGCTTTATTAGAAATTTTAGCGCCGTTTGCAAAACATAATATTAGCTTAACGAGTATTGAGACCCGTCCAGCATTACCTGAAAAATGGGCATATGTATTCTTTATCGATTTAGAAGGCCATATCGATCAAGAAAATGTTGCTGCTGCAATCAATGATATTCGTCCAATGGTGAAAGAGCTTCGTATTTTAGGTTCATATCCTGCTGCCGTTCTCTAATTACTCATGTTGGAATAATGACATGCATCAAGATGGTCATGTCATTATGCTTAAAAACAAATTGCTCAAAGGTTTAAATCACTTTGAGCAAAAGCAAAGTTGAAGTTATGTCACAACCCCTATTTAAAAAAGTTGCATTTATTGGTTTAGGACTCATCGGGTCGAGTTTGGCACGGGTTATTGTTGCCGAAAAGTTGGCGACAACTATTGTGGCATCTACACGCTCACAAAAAACTTTAGAAGATGCAAAATCACTTGGCTTAATACAAGAAGGATTTTCTGATCCTGTTGAAGCCGTGAAAGGGGCAGATTTAGTTGTTTTAGCCTTGCCAGTACGTGCAACACAAAAAGTGCTTGAGCAAATTAAACCTTATTTGTCAGAAACCACAATTGTAACTGATGTGGGAAGTACAAAGGGTAATGTCGTAGATGCAGCAAAAGCTGTATTTGGTGAAGATTTACCAGCAGGTTTTGTTCCCGGGCATCCTATTGCGGGAAGTGAACACACGGGTGTTCACGCAGGTAAGGTCGATCTCTTTGCAAATCACAAAGTGATTTTGACTCCATTACCAACAAGTGCAGAATGGGCAGTTGAGAAACTGATTCAACTTTGGTCAGCTGCTAAAGCTGAAGTGATATGTATGGCTGTTGCCAAGCATGATGAAGTTTTGGCGCATACCAGTCATTTACCGCACTTGATGGCATTTAATTTGGTTGAGCAACTTGCAAACCGTGAAGATAATCTTGATATTTTCCGTTATGCAGCAGGTGGTTTCCGTGATTTCTCACGGATTGCGGCTAGTGATCCCCAAATGTGGCATGACATTTTCTTTGCCAATAAAACAGCCATATTAAATGCTGTAGATGGCTTCGAAAAGCAACTTACCGTACTTAGAAAATTGATTGAAAACGAAGACTCTCATGCATTAATGGGTTTACTCGGCCATGCTCAGGCAGCCCGTCAGCATTTCAATCATATGTTAGCCAAAAAACCTTTAATGGAGAAAAATAAGGTGACACAGCAATTCAGTATCTTACCGGGAAATAAGGCATTTAAAGGTAAATTTACCGTACCGGGTGACAAATCTGTGTCACATCGCTCTATTATGTTTGGTGCTATTGCCGAAGGCACGACTCATGTCACTGGTTTCCTTGAAGGTGAAGATGCTTTGGCAACTTTGCAAGCTTTCCGTGATATGGGTGTAAGCATTGAAGGCCCTAAGAATGGGGAAGTGACCATTCATGGCGTGGGCATGCATGGTTTAAAAGCACCAGCGAGTGCCTTGTATATGGGTAACTCTGGAACCAGCATGCGTTTGCTTTCAGGCATGTTATCAGCACAAAAATTTGATTCAGTGATGACAGGTGATGCATCACTTTCTAAACGTCCAATGGAGCGTATTGCTAAGCCATTACGTTTAATGGGTGCGCAAATCCAGACAACAGGTGAGAAAGGTACACCACCTGTAAGCATTACGGGTAGCCAGCAATTAAAAGGCATTCAATACGACTTGCCAATGGCATCTGCTCAGGTGAAGTCGGGTATTTTACTTGCGGGTCTATGGGCTGAAGGTGAAACTTCGGTAACTGAGCCAGAACCAACTCGTGACCACACAGAGCGCATGCTTCGTGCATTTGGTTATGATGTTAAAACTGAAGGCAATAAGATCTCTCTTGTTGGTGGCGGAAAATTAGTAGGTACTGATATTCAGGTTCCATCTGATATTTCATCTGCTGCTTTCTTTATGGTGGGTGCTGCAATTACTGAAGGTTCCGATGTTGTTCTGGAAGCTGTAGGTATTAATCCAACACGTACTGGCGTAATTGAAATTTTAAAACAGATGGGTGCTGACCTGACTGTTGAAAATGAACGTATTGCCGGTGGCGAGCCTATTGCTGATATTCATATTAAAGGTTCACGCACACTTAAAGGCATTCATATGCCGGAAGACCAAGTTCCTTTAGCAATTGATGAATTCCCAGCTTTATTTATTGCAGCAGCTTGTGCCGAAGGCCAAACAGTATTAACTGGTGCGGCAGAACTTCGTGTGAAAGAGTCTGACCGTATTCAGGTTATGGCTGATGGCTTAAAAATCATGGGTATTGACTGTACGCCAACTGATGATGGCATCATTATCGAAGGTAAAGGCAAGTCTGGCGATTGGTCACCAATCTTTGCTGGCGGTGAAATCGAGTCACATCATGACCACCGTATTGCTATGAGTTTTAGTATGGCAGGTCTTCGTAATTCTGGTCCGATTACAATTCATGGTACTGAAACTGTGGCGACAAGCTTCCCGACTTTCACTGAGTTGGCGAATCGTGCAGGCTTAACAATCGAAGTTAGCCAATAACTTTTGACCTGACACATTTTATAATTGCTAACACAATAGCAACGGCAGCAGCGGGCTAAAGGCTTGGCTGCTGTTTGTTTATTGCTTATGCTAAGCGCAGATAATGATAAAAGTGTTAGGACAAAGGATGAAAAAATTACAATTTATTGCCAGTTGCCCACAGCATGGGGTGCTTGATCATCCGCCAAATGAATGCCATATCACTCAAGAATATGTAGCGGCTTTACTGTTTAAACAATTGGGGCATTATGGCTTTGATGCACAGCATATTGTGCATGAGCATGAAAAGGTAGAAGTGAGTATTGATAATCATCTTTTACCTTTGTCTATTACTTGCCAGAAAACAGACCATGAAGGGCATTTGATGTGTGAAATCTCTGCCAATCCTGATGAAGAACAAGATTGGTTTGAGAAAATCGAAACACAAAGCATTATTCGTCAGCTTGCGCAGGCCGTTGAAAATAGTTTGAAAGCTGATCATAGCTTTTCAGCATTTGAATGGAAAAACTAAGCGCACGGCTGTTAAGAGTTATTCATGAAGTACGGCTTTTAGAAAAGTCGTACAATCTCTTTAGATTAAATATAAAAATACAAAATCTTTCCCGAAATCCCTACCTATCTTTAATGCATTGTGTATATTGAAATTATTAAGATATTTACATAATTAGAGTGTGGTTTTCATGACACAAGTTGATATTGCAGCGTTATCTCCTCAAGTGGTTTGGCAGCATTTTCAAACACTTTGCACTATTCCTCGCCCATCGAAGCATGAACAGCAACTTCGTGAGTTTTTAAGAAACTGGGCCGAAAGTCGAAATTTAGAAACTTACGTAGATGAAGTTGGTAATTTAATTATCCGTAAGATTGCGACTGCAGGTAAAGAACATGTGTCTGGCGTTATTCTGCAAGGTCATCTAGATATGGTCACGCAGGCTAACACAGGCACAGTACATGACTTCTTTAAAGACCCGATCCGCCCAGTTCTTGAGGATGGCTGGTTAATTGCCAAAGACACTACTTTAGGTGCTGATAATGGCATTGGGGTGGCTTTGGCTTTAGCTGTTTTAGATTCAAATGATATTGTTCATGGGCCAATTGAAGTTCTTTTAACAGTTGATGAAGAAGCAGGTATGAGTGGTGCACGGCTTTTACAGGCAGGTGTACTGAAAGGGAAGTGGCTATTTAATATTGATACAGAAGAGTGGGGCGAGTTGTATCTCGGATGTGCTGGTAGTATTGATGTTGAAGTTGAGCAACCGCTTAATTATGAACCAATTCCTAAAAATTTGAATATTGTTAATATTCAGGTGGCTGGTCTTAAAGGTGGCCACTCTGGCGTAGATATCCATTTAGGACGTGGTAATGCCAACGTTATTCTGGCCCGTTTTTTAAATCAGCATTTAGCGAAACTTGGTGGACGGCTTGTTGAGTTTATAGGTGGTACAGCTCGTAATGCCTTACCTCGCGAAGCTGTAGCAACCATTGCCATTTCATCTAGCCAATTGCCTGAATTAGAACAATTACTCGCTGAATATCAAACAGCATGGAAAAAACAGCTACAAGGTATTGATGACAATCTGCAATTAACTATTCAGCCTAATAGTGCTGAAGTGACCGAAGTGATTGCTCAACAACAGCAAAATGAATGGTTGCAAGCTTTAGCAACAAGTCCTTATGGTGTTGCAAGTATGAGTCAAGTTCTACCAGATGTAGTTGAAACCTCAAACAATATTGGGGTGGTAAAGCTAAATCGAGAAGGTGGAAAAGCTGTCTTAATGGTTCGTTCAATGGTGAACCAAGAAGCTCAAGACTTTGCAGAAAAAATTCAAACGCATTTTAGTCAATTTAATATTACTTCTTCACTCACACCCTTAGTATCGGGTTGGACACCAAACCCTGACTCGGCGGCTTTAAAGTGTTTACAACAAGCCTATCAAAATGCATTTAACATTGAGCCAAATCTAAAAGTGATTCATGCGGGTTTAGAGTGTGGGATTATTGCTGAACATTACCCACATTTACAAATGGTTTCTTTTGGACCTGATATTCAGGGAGCACATGCACCGGGTGAGCGAGTGAAAGTTGATACTGTAGAGAAATGCTGGAAGCTGTTGGTAACAGCTTTAGCATCTGTAGAGTAGTTTGTACAAATAAGAAGCTCAATTGTGAGCTTCTTAAACTTTAACTTTTACATGAAAATGATGTGGATTTAACTCGACAAATTCGATTTCACAATCAATAAATTTTTCAATCATGGCTGCTTGAGTACGAGTGTGTTCGCTAATATATTGTGCGGTGAATTCACCACCTTGACCTAGAGCTAAAGGTAGAAGCAATTGATCTGCCAAATACTCATCTACAACAGCCTGCGAAGATAAATATAGATTTACATCTTTTGCTAAATGATCAGCTATTTGCTCTGCACTTTTGCGCATCTCACCTAAAGCTGTAAACAGTTGAGTGTGATATTGATGAGTAACTTTCACATAGACTGTATTGCCTTGACTAATTCCATTTAAATGAAATTGTTGCTGAGAGCTTAAGTTTAGTTCTTTACTTAATGTAGTTAATTCACGTTGTGCTATCTGTGCTTCTTCTGAAAGATTTAATACTGCTGCAAAAGCTTCATTGCATTGCAAAGCACCACGATCTAATAACTTTAAGCTGTTTCGATGTTGCCATGGCTGAATGGTAACTTGAATTTCACCCGCACCAATTGGAAAAAAGCCAGCTTTATTTAATCTAAAATCGACGTTAATTCCAATCTTTGTTAGAGCAGGTAAAAAGCAGTGTTCAATAAAATCTGCTGTTGGTGCAAGTGGGTTATGTGTACCCCCTGAAATGGTGAGTTCGGTAGCTTCATTTTGTAATAACAAAACAGGTAGAAGCGTTTGTAAAACCAGTGTTGTACTACCCGCTGAACCGATTTGAAATTGATATTTACCACTTTGAACATGCTGAGGTGTGAAATATAAACGTTGGCTATGTAATTCAGCACCCTCTACATAAGCTTGGCTAATTTGTTGAGATGCTTGTACACAAACCAAATGTTGACGCATTAAACCTGGTTTTTTACGCCCAGCACGTATATTAATTAATTCAAACGGCTGGCCTGTAATCATTGAAAGGGCAAGGGCGGTTCTTAAAATCTGTCCACCACCTTCACCTTGTGAGCCATCAATTTGAATGGCTTTTGGCATATTTGCCAAAACTGTCTTCACTTATATTTTCCTTATTTTCTAATTTAATGAACATACTGTCAGTACATGGTAATGCGAAGTAACGCGTGACTTTGCTTTTGATAAAGGTTTACTAGGTGCATAGTGCTGAGCCTGATAAGTGAATATCGATGCACGGCTCACATGCTGCCATAGCCGCCTGAATTATTTTCAATCCCTCAGATCGGAGTAATGCAGGATCTTGTACTCGCCCAGTATGCCCAAACTTTGATTGTGAAAATGATTTCACAAAATCTATTGTTTAATTGATTAGATCAATTTGCCAATTAGCAGCCTGAATTTTTATGTTTAAGTCACGGAGTTCCGCACTGATATCATCCGCCTGTTTTTGTAAGCTAGAAACCGGAATGACTTTCTTCCACTTAATTTCACGTGAGCTATAACGATCAGGTTCTCGATGCGTATTGGCAATCGCATCGATTAAAATCTTATGCTGTTCAGCATAACTATCGCGCAAGCTTAATAGGGACAACAATACTTTGCCATCTTCCAGTTTTGCTTGTGCATTGGTCAAATGAATACGACAAATCAATTGATTGCTTTCCTGAGTTAAAGCAAATACTTGTTTGATGAGTTCATTTGGATCTTCACTAAGTTCATCACCTTCTTGTACCAATACATTGGCATTAATTCGTTGTTTTAACGAAGCAAGCTTTTTTTGTTGATCGCTTCGAAGTAAAAGTGCTTCTGCGAGTTTCATTTTTATTCCTTTAGTACCAGAAATACCCATGCATAATAGGTTTAAGCCAATCAAAGTAATCTGTATCTTTTATTGATTTAATTAAATGTTCATCTTGGCCGGGAAAACGCATATCCAAGTTCCCCTTTTCAAGTTCTACCTCTATAGAAATCCATCTTGGAAGAGTTTTATAAAGTTCAGTATTATCAACACTTTCACTTTCAACTATAAAAAACTCATAAATGGTCGGATAGTTTTTGATAAAAACACTAGTCGCAACTAGAAAAAGTTCAATTATATCTACATAATTTTCTGCTTCAGTATAGTTGGGTGCTTCATAATCATGTTCTAGTTTATTTCTGATGTAATTTAAACGCCTAATTATTTGAGGGGTGAAGAATCCACATTTCTCTAAGAAATCTAACTTACTAGGAAAATTATTTCTTTTAGCAATATAAGTTTCATATCCTGCTAATGAACATAAAATATCTACCCTTCTATGAAGGGCACGTTTAGCATTTGATACAGCATTATAAATAGCATGTAAGTTCTGTGAGGTGCTTAAGTCATTTCTTGCAAACTCTATAAAAGTTGCGCAATGCGGAGTATCTTCAAGTTTATGAGTCGTACAAGTAGTAACTCCTTCATAATATTTTAAATATTCAGGTTTAAGTATTTTGTGAAACATTTTTTTCTTACCCTTTAACACACACTACTTGTCTTAATGTATAAACCACTTCAACCAAATCACTTTGTGCTTTCATAACATCTTCAATTGGTTTATATGCCGATGGAATTTCATCAATAACAGCAGCATCTTTACGGCATTCCACACCTTCAGTTTGTGCAATCTGATCTTCAACAGTAAAACGTCTTTTTGCTTCAGTACGGCTCATAACACGACCTGCACCATGCGAACATGAACAGAAAGATTCCTGATTTCCAAGCCCACGGACAATAAACGACTTCGCTCCCATTGAGCCTGGAATAATTCCATATTCACCTAAACGCGCACGAACTGCACCTTTACGAGTGACCATCACTTCTTCACCGTAGTGTTCTTCCTTTTCCACATAGTTATGGTGACAGTTCACTGCTTCCAAACGTGCCTGAAAAGGCTTTGGTACAATAGTCGCCAAGGCTTTAATCGCAGATTGCATCATGATTTCTCGGTTCTTCATTGCAAAGCGTTGAGCCCAACCTACAGCAAACCAGTAATCATCAAAGTGTTCAGTTCCTTCTACTAGGTATGCTAAATCTTTATTTGGCAAATTAATGAAATGCTTCTCCATGTCTTTACGGGCAAGTTCGATAAAATGATTACCGATAGCATTTCCTACACCACGAGAACCTGAGTGCAACATAATCCAAACATGATCATGCTCATCTAAACAGATTTCGACAAAGTGGTTTCCCGTACCTAAAGTTCCCAAATGTTTGCGGTTGTTGGTGTTTTTTAAACGTGGATGTTTTGTACAAATGTATTCAAAATCTGCCACTAGATCGGACCAAGCTTGATCTACCATTTCTGGTGGAGTTTCCCATGAGCCACGATCACGTCCGCGCTTAGTCATTCCATGTGGGATTAAACGTTCAAGTTCAGTACGTAGTGCATGTAAGTTATCTGGTAAATCCGAAGCAGTTAAGCTTGTACGAGTTGCCATCATTCCACAACCAATATCTACACCCACAGCAGCAGGAATAATTGCCCCTTTAGTTGGAATCACGCTACCAATAGTTGCTCCTAAACCGAAGTGTACATCTGGCATAACAGCCATCCATTTATAAATAAAAGGCATTTGAGCTGTTTGTAATAATTGTTGTTTTGAGTTGTCATCAACAAGCACGCCTTTAGTCCACATTTTGACTGGCATACTTTTTTCATTTTGCAGAACTTCATAAGAACGTTGTTGCTGCTTTTGTTCAAACTGAGCTTGTTGGTTAATTTCTTCAATGACAGACATTTTCTTTTCCTTTCAAAGCCTGCCTGCCAAGCGTTTGCAGGCAGGTGTTATTCACAAGATCCCAATGATGTTGTGTGCTTTGTACTATTGCACTGAGTGTGCCAACTTTTTAAAAAAGCATTTAATTTAAGTATAAATTATTGAAAATAATAAATAAAAATAATTTTATCTTCTGTCGGATAAATTTTATTGGCGGTTTTTAATATTAAAAATATATCTAAAAATATATTTAAATATCTTTTTGGATATATGTGTTTAATTGGGCTTCCCGTTTTTATCGACTTTTAAAAGCTGTCCAGCTTCATTTAAAGTAAATTCATCAAAATCATTTGCTAAATAAAAATGACCTTTATAAAACTGGCGAACTTCTTCAGTAATAGCTTGCTGCCCAGCTTTATCCTGATGTCTAGGGCTAAAATGCGTCAGAATTAAATTACTTAAAGATTGCTGTTCTGCAAATTCAGCCACCATTTTTGCTGAGCTATGCATTGGACCTTTGCCGACTTTATCTAAAACCGTTTGCAAGTAAGTCGATTCGTGAATAAGGAGTTGAGCATCTTTGCAAGCATCAGCTAATAGTTCAGGTTGGTCATTATCACCACCTATAATTGCATGAACTTGTTGATTTTGAACTTTGATAAAGTCTTGAGCTTTTAAAGTTTGCCCCTCAAATTCAACATTGTAGCCTCGTTTTAAATGGCCCCACATATCGCCTTGAGGTACGCCAAGCTGAGTTAGAGCTTGGGTATCTAACTTCTTCTGAATAGATTTGATATAAATGCTAAAAGCAAAACTTGGAACACGATGGCTTAGAGGGTGTGCTTGAACAATGAATTCGTCAGTGATCTGTTGTGGCTGTGTTGCTTCATTTACATCAATAAATTGAAGGGAATAGGGCAAATGTAAGTCTGTAAGCTGGGCAGTGATTTCAAACCATTGCTGAATTTCTTTCGGTGCAATCACGATTAAGGGCTTGCTACGGGCATTCATGCCTGCACTTGCCAATAAACCAACTAGACCATAACAATGATCGCCGTGAACATGTGTAATACAAATGGCAACTAGATTTTGTAGTGAAAGTTTAGCTTGTTGAATGCGGTGCTGTGTACCTTCGCCAGCATCAATTAAAATCCAGTCCTTATTTTTGCTGTTGCGAACTGCTAATCCTGAAACATTACGTGTTAGGGTTGGTACACCTGAAGATGTGCCTAAAAAAGTAAAATGAAGCATATTCTTGGAATTTTTTGGTCAAATGCGTATTGTATATTATAGACACTTATAAAATTTTATAGAAATTATGGCGGATGCAAAGAAAACAGTCGTTATTGGCTTTGTCGGTTCTACGCTTGATCAGGGGAGAAGGCCGGATCGATGGCAACGTTGGCGTCCTACGATTAGCCTGTTAATGCATGAAGATTTGCTTGTAGATGAATTGGTACTTTTACATGATCGACAACATCATAATTTAGTTAAATCTATAGCAGCAGATGCTAAAGAGATTTCTCCACAAACACAGGTTTCTGGACATAAGGTCAGTATAAAAGATCCTTGGGATTTTGCTGAAGTTTATGGGGCACTTTATGATTTTGTAAAAACCTATCCGTTTGATGTCGAAAAAAATAACTATTTATTGCATATCACAACGGGAACACATGTTGCCCAAATTTGTTGGTATTTATTGGTAGATGCACATTATTTACCTGCTCAGCTTATCCAAAGCTCACCTAATCAACCAAAGACCCCAAAAGGTGAATATAGAATTATTGATCTGGACCTGTCTCGATACGATGTTTTAAAACAGCGCTTCGATGATGAACAAAAACAAAATTGGCAACAACTTAAAGCAAATATTTCTACTCATAATAAAGCGTTTAATCAGCTTATTGAGGAAGTTGAATTAGTTGCAACCCGCTCTAGTGCACCTATTTTGATTATGGGGGCAACAGGGGTTGGTAAGTCTCATTTAGCAAAACAAATTTTTCAGTTAAAGAAAGATAAATTTCAATTAAGCGGTCGTTTTATTGATGTTAACTGTGCAACCTTGCGTGGTGATAGTGCCATGTCAACTTTATTTGGTCATATAAAAGGTGCATTTACAGGAGCAGCAGCTTCTCGTGCTGGTTTATTAAAAAGTGCTGACCAAGGTATTTTATTTTTAGATGAAATTGGTGAATTGGGACTTGATGAACAAGCTATGCTGCTAAAAGCGCTAGAAGACAAAAGCTTTTTTCCCGTTGGAAGTGATAAAGAAATTCAAGTCGATTTTCAGTTGATTGCAGGTACTAACCGTGATTTGCGCAATGAGGTTCAAGCTGGTCGTTTTCGTGAAGATTTATGGGCTCGTTTGAATACGTGGACGTTCTTCTTACCAAATTTAAAAGACCGTGTAGAAGATATTGCACCCAATATTGATTTTGAGCTACAGCGTTTTGCTGCAATTCATCAAAGACAATTACGCTTTCAACGTGATGCTTTAGAAACATATTTAAAGTTTGCTAAATCAGTAGATGCATCATGGCAAGGAAATTTTAGAGATTTAGCAGCGAGCGTAACTCGTTTGGCAACTTTATCGCAAGGTGAGTTAATTCGCCGTGAAGCTGTAGAAAAAGAAATTCAACGTCTAAAGCAGCTTTGGCTTATTCAGGATGAATCTTACAATGATAAAAATACAGATATTTTGTTGAACTATTTAAGTCCTGAGCAGCTAGAACAAATAGATGAATTTGATCAGATTCAATTACGAGGTGTGCTCAAGATCTGCGAAAATTCAAAATCCATGGCAGAGGCGGGAAGACAACTCTTTTCAGTATCTCGTCAACAACGTAATACAACGAACGATAGTGACCGAGTGAAAAAATATTTAGCCCGTTTTGGGTTAAGTTGGAATAATTTTCAATAAGGACATGGCTTAAAAATGATGGACATACTCTTAAGTTATGCCCATCAAGTTACCGTTTATTTCATGATAATAAAACGTGTAATGATTTGGCGAAGCTGCTTTAAATAGCCTGTAAAGAAGTGGTTAGCGCCCGGTAAAATCGTAATTGGATGCTTCTGCGGTTTTGCCCATGCAATTGCATCTGAAAGTAAAGTAATATCATCTTGCTCACCATGAATGAGTAGAATATCACCTTGAATTTCAGGAGTTTTATAGTGACGTAAACCTACTACAGTAGCTGTTGGTAAACCACATAAAATTAACTGTATAGGTCGTAATTCAGGTGCAAGCTGTGCAAAGCATTTTGCTAAAACATGTGAGCCAAAGCTAAAACCGCCTGCATAAAATGGTAGGCCTTCATGAAGCTTACGAACGTGCTCAATTACAGCTAAGATATCTTCAGTTTCACCATGGCCTTCATCATGAATGCCTTCACTACCACCTAAACCACGGAAACTAGGACGGTAAACAATGCAACCATATTCATTAAAAATTTGGGTTAAAAGGGCAGGGACTTTATGTTGAGGGGTTCCACCTTGCAATGGGTGCGGATGGCAAACAACCGCAAAGCCTTTGATTTCACCTTCAGGGCGGTCAACGAAAAGTTCAATTTTACCTACTGGACCCTGGATGAAAGTTTGCTCAGACATATAAGAACCGCTAAATAACAATACGTGATGCTATTTTACCGATAGTCGTCATTGAAAACACGAGTTAGCATTAAAAAATATCTACTGTTATAGTTGGTATTAAGAATAATTTTTTCAGGTTGTCTATGCTTGCTTTAATTTCTCCTGCAAAAACTTTAGATTATGAATCAGCGTTACCTACAGATGAGTTTACTCAGCCTCGCTTGTTAGAAAACTCAGCACAATTAATTGATGTTTGTCGCAAACTTTCTGCTTCGGAAATTGCGAGTTTAATGAGTGTCAGTGAAAAAATTGCCACACTAAATGCAGATCGATTTAGAGATTGGAATCCCGAATTTAATTTCTCAAATGCTCGCCAAGCAATCTATGCATTTAAAGGGGATGTTTACACCGGTTTAGATGCTTATCGTTTAAAAGACAAAGATATTAATTTTGCACAGCAGCATTTGCGTATGCTCTCTGGTCTATATGGTTTATTGCGTCCTTTGGATTTAATGATGCCTTATCGTTTAGAGATGGGTACTAAATTAAAAAATACTCGCGGTCATAATTTGTATGAATTCTGGGGTGATATCATCACTAACCAAATTAATGAAGACTTGGCAGCAATTAAATCTGAATTGCTGGTAAATCTAGCTTCAGATGAATATTACAAGTCTGTCAATGAAAAGAAAATTAAGGCTGAAATAGTGAAGCCTGTTTTTCTTGACCAGAAAAATGGCAAATATAAAGTCATTAGTTTCTATGCGAAAAAAGCACGCGGTTTAATGGCTCGTTTTATTGTTGAAAACCAATTAAATAAAGCTGAAGACATCAAAGCGTTTAATACCGAGGGTTATTACTTTGATGCTGATAACTCATCGGCAAAAGAGTTGGTGTTTAAACGTGATGAGCAATAATCTTAAGCGTGGTTAATTGATGATGCAGCTTTATTTATCAAAACTAAAGCATGTTTGGTTTGAGCTGCATCAGCATTATGATTTTTCTGAACCGCAGAAAATCTATGATGAACTTATTGCGGCTTATAGTGAAAAGCAGCGAGCCTACCATACCATCCAACATTTATATGAATGTTTGAGTTTAATGGAGGCGGTTCAATACGAATTAAATGATCCGTATGCTGTTGCATTGGCTCTCTGGTTTCATGATGCGGTCTATGATCCAGAAGCTAAAGACAATGAACTTAAGAGTGCTGAGTTATTTGAACAATTGATGGCGCAAGATTTATCGTTCGATACCCTAGAGAAAATAAAGCGTTGGATACTTGCGACTCAAAAGCATGCATTAACCGATGAAATAGATATGCAATTTTTGTTGGATATTGATTTAGCTATTTTGGCAGCAACACCTGAACGTTTTATCCAGTATGAACAGCAAATTCAGCGGGAGTATTCTTGGGTTGATCCAGAAGTATATTCAGTTAAGAGAAAACAAGTTTTAATACATTTTTATCAGTCTGAACCACTTTATCAAACTGGATATTTCCAAAAGAATTTTGAGTTAAACGGCAAGGATAATTTAAGACAAATATTGGAATAGCCTAAGTATATTGGAATAAAGCGATATTTTTTAAAAGGTAAAATGGTTATACGATAGGAGAAAGGAATCACTGGAAAAAGCAGTGATTCCTTGGAAATAAATTATTTAAAGAAATAACCTGTTTCTGGTGAGCTTGCATTTGCCATGCGTTTACGTGGCATACGACCTGCTAAAAATGCTTCACGTCCTGCTTCAACAGCTTTTTTCATTGCGGAAGCCATCAAAATAGGGTTTTGAGCAGCTGCAATCGCTGTATTCATCAATACACCATCACAACCAAGTTCCATCGCAATAGCAGCATCACTTGCTGTACCAACGCCTGCATCGACTAAAACTGGAACTTTCGCATTTTCTTTAATAATTGAAATGGTATGTGGATTTAAAATACCTAAACCTGAACCAATTAGACTACCTAAAGGCATAATCGCAACACAGCCCATACTTTCAAGTTCTTGTGCAATGATCGGATCATCAGAGGTATAGACCATAATCTCAAAACCGTCATCAATCAAAGTGCGCGCGGCTTTTAAAGTCTCGGTTACATTTGGATATAAGGTTTTTTCATCACCCAATATTTCAAGTTTTACTAGGTTATGACCATCAAGTAACTCACGCGCTAACATGCAGGTACGTACTGCGCTATCAGCATCAAAACAACCTGCGGTATTTGGCAAAATTGTATATTTTTCTGGTGGAATGACAGACAGTAAATTCGGTTGATCTGGATTTTGTCCAATATTCACACGGCGGATTGCGACAGTTACGATTTCTGCACCACTGGCTTGAATAGCTAAATCCGTTTCATTTAAGTCTTTATATTTGCCAGTTCCGACCAATAAGCGAGATTGAAAAGAACGTGAACCAATAATGAGAGGGGTGTCTTGCATGGATAACTCCGACTTAGCCGCCGCCAACAGCGTGAATAATTTCGATACGGTCATGTTGAGCAATAGAAATTTGCTCTAATTTGCTTTTAGAAACGATTTGCTGATTGTGCTCAACAGCAAAACGTTTTCCTTCAAGTGCCAACTCCTGAATGAGTTGCAACAGGTTTTGGCTAGGCGTGTCCGTTAATTCGCCATTTAAATAAATTTGCATGATCACATTCCGATTATTTTGCGTATTTGAAAGCATTCCAAGCCAAGACTAGCCATCCCGCAATCATTAAGGCTCCACCGATTGGCGTAATTGCGCCTAATATTCGTGGTAAACCTAGCGCCATGATGTAAAGCGAACCACAAAAAAATAGAATACCAATTTGGATAAGCAAGAAAGATAACTTGATTGGGAAATGAGGAAGAACCTTACTTAAAATACCAAGAGCTAATAGGCCAAGCGCATGATAAAAAAAGTAGTCGGTTGCAGTCTGCCACCAAGCAAGTTGCTCAGGACCCGCGTGAGCTTTAAGACCATGTGCTCCAAAAGCACCCAACATGACTGCAAAAGCAAGATTAAGGGCTGAAATGGCGATCCACATAACAAAAAACGCAACTGAATAATGAAAGGCAACGTTAACATAGATTGGGTTGGCTAAACATAGCCAGATAAAACAAAAGGGCGATTCGCCCTTTTATTTTTTTCATTTATTTTAGCTTGCTGACATGGCAGTTTTAATCTTTTCCATCGCATTTTTTTCAAGCTGACGAATACGTTCTGCCGAAACATTATATTCAGCTGCTAACTCGTGAAGAGTAGATTTGTCATCATCTAACCAGCGGCGTTGTAAAATATTACGCGAACGGTCATCTAACTGGTCCATTGCATCATGCAAGGCTGAAGTGCTTTGCTCTTCCCAGTCTTCGTTCTCGACTAAACGGGCAGGGTCGTAGCGGTTATCTTCAAGATACAACGCAGGTGCTGTGTGTGGAGTATCGTCGTCGTCATCGCCTTGTGCTTCAAAAGCAGCATCATAAGCAGTTAAACGACCTTCCATTTCCAGAACTTGTTCTGGAGTTACATTTAAGTCATTCGCAATCGATTGAGCTTCTTCGAGCGTTAACTTTTTACTCGATTTTTTTAAACTACGTAAATTGAAAAATAATTTACGCTGAGCTTTTGTCGTTGCAATTTTGACGATGCGCCAGTTGCGAATAACATATTCATGAATTTCTGCCTTAATCCAGTGGACGGCAAAAGATACTAGACGCACGCCCATATTTGGGTCGAAACGTTTCACGGCTTTCATTAAGCCTAAATTACCTTCTTGAATAAGGTCGCCTTGTGGTAGGCCATAACCTGCATAGCTGCGCGCAATATGAACGACAAAACGTAAATGCGACATTACCAGCATTTTTGCGGCATCAAGATCTTGGTCATAATAATAACGTTCAGCAAGTTCTTTTTCTTGCTCGGCCGTTAAAATAGGAATCTGATTGACAGTACTGATATATGCACCAAGGTTTACACCGGGCGCAGACAATGACAGGGGCATCAATTGATTGCTGCTGTCACTCATGAGTTCTCCTTATAGGATCGAATGGGATAACCAATAAATTCATCTTAATTTGAATCAGCTTCATAATTAAGGAAAATTGGGTAGAGAAATGTAAAATTTTATGCAATTTCTAAACTTTTAGTTTAGCAAAGAATTATTGAGTTTCAATTAAATAGTGAAATTCTCTTTCTGATATGTGTGTAGTTTGACACGTAAAATGATGTAAACCACAGTAACGAGTTACATCAATTTCACTATGAGGATCTGAAGATTTTAATAAAAATTGTTGTTTGCCTGACGCTTTTTTAAGTTCACGTTTTAGCATTAACAATGGCATTGGGCAGGGTTGCCCAAGGGCATTAATTTCAATGGGTGCTGTATTAGAAGAAGTATTGCTCATTCATCATCAAAACAACTAAAAAAAATATTCTAACAAATTTTTAATAAATACAGCATATTTTATGAAAGAAGATGCAGGAATTTCTATAAAAAATATTGTAATAAGCTGTTTAAAAAAAGAACTAAAAATAGGGGAAATATTTGAAAAAAATTCTATTAATTGTCATAAACCCGTGTTAAGCTCGAACCGTTTTAGGATTTACCACACAATCAAATTGATTTAATAACCCTATAACAAATGGATGTAACCGGAAATTGTTGATAGTTTTACAGAATGATTACAAGCTTTAAGATTATAAATATTTTAAAACCTTGTTTGCTCTGCTGTTTGCAACACCGGAAGGTCCTTTTTTCAACATCTGAGGATTGACTTATGACAGCTCGTGAACAAGGCGTAGTAAAGTGGTTTAATGACACTAAAGGCTTTGGTTTTATTCAACGTAACGGCGGCGATGATGTATTCGTTCACTTCCGTGCAATCGTAGGTGACGGTCACCGTTCTCTACGTGATGGTCAACGCGTAGAGTTTAGCGTTGTACAAGGTCAAAAAGGTTTTCAAGCTGAAAATGTTCAGCCTTTAGACTAAGACTAATTCATCTTTTTGATGAATGATGGACGCTCCAATTTTTGAATTGGGGCGTTTTTGTTTATAATGATCTTCTCATTCGAGAGATTGTTTGTTAGAGCGCGTATTTATGACATCTGGTTTTGAAACCTTGAATTTACATCCGCAACTTAAAAAGGCGATTGATGCTTTAGGGTTTACGCAAATGACCCCAATTCAGCAAAAGGTTTTAAAATATACATTAGCCGGGCATGATGCAATTGGGCGAGCACAAACAGGAACAGGTAAGACAGCTGCCTTTCTGATTAGTGTAATTAATGATTTACTCAATAATCCGATTCAAGAGCAACGCTTCCGTGGCGAGCCTCGTGCTTTAATCTTGGCGCCTACTCGTGAGTTGGCATTGCAAATTGAAAGTGATGCGAAATTTCTCACAAAATTCTCTAATTTACATTTAGTGACCCTATTAGGTGGTGTTGATTTCGATAAGCAGAAGAAGCAACTTGATGCTAATTTTGTCGATATCATGGTAGCTACACCTGGGCGTTTAATCGATTTTGTAGAACAAAAAGAAGTCTGGCTCGATCAAATTGAATTTTTAGTGATTGATGAAGCTGACCGTTTATTAGACATGGGCTTTATTCCTTCGGTAAAACGTATTGTTCGTTATTCACCACGCAAGGAACAACGTCAGACCCTCATGTTCTCAGCGACGTTTAGTTATGACGTTTTGAATTTGGCAAGACAATGGTTGTTTGAACCTGTAACTGTTGAAATTGAGCCTGAACAAAAGACCAATAACGATGTAGAGCAACGTGTTTATGTTGTTGCTAAACAAGACAAATATCGTTTACTGCAAGATATCTTGCGTGAAGAGCCAATCGATAAGGTCATGATTTTTGCTAATCGACGTGACCAAGTCCGCCGTCTTTATGATCATTTAAAGAAAGATGGATATAGAGTCGGTATGCTTTCTGGTGAGATTGCTCAAGATAAACGTTTAAAAATGTTAGAGCAATTTAAGCAAGGTAAACATAATATTATGATCGCGACGGATGTTGCTGGTCGTGGTATTCATGTTGATGGCGTGTCGCATGTCATCAACTTTACATTGCCTGAGCAGTCTGATGATTATGTACACCGTATTGGTCGTACAGGTCGTGCTGGCTCACAAGGGGTAAGTATTAGTTTCTTATCTGAAGATGATGCCTTTTATTTACCCGAAATTGAAAAAGCAATTGGTAAAAAATTACCACTGACCAGATTAGATGGTTACTGCTAATAAAAAAATCCCAATCAAATGATTGGGATTTTTTTGATTAGTTAATTTTACAATAGAAGGTAAGCGTTGTTTGGTAGTCATCATCTTTTGCTAAAGATGCATTTTTACCAGTTAATGTACCAATAACACCTGCTGCTGCTTCAACCATTTGACCGGTTTTTTCACTTACAACATCTTTTAATACACCGTTATATGTTGTTTTTTCATCTACAACGACTGGTGTAGTGCTTTTTGAGCAAGTTTTTTGAGCTGCAGTAATCGCATTATTTTTCGCAATTAAATTGGTTTTGCCAATACCTGTAACTTCAAACTGATTATTTTCTTTTTGAACTGCTAAAGTATTTTTAGGAGTAGTTGCGCAAGCACCAAGTAATAAAACAACACCGCTCATTGCGCTCGCTAAAATTATTTTTTTCATAATGCACCTAAAGTTAATCGCTAAAAGACATAGCTATTTGAACATAAGTTTTCTAGTTGATTTTGAAGACGTTGTATGAGTTTTGATGTTTTGTATTAAAAAATGTCAAAGTGAGAGTTCGCTAATTTTATAAGCTAGATTCAATGGTGGATTAACGGTAGATTATGCTAATCTATTTTGAATTTTTGAGTTAGATCAATATTAATGACGGAATCAGCAATACAAATAATTCACCAAAATATTCATCAGCGTCAGTCTATTGGCCAATTAGTTGAGCCAGCTCCAAGTACAGAGCAATTAGAGTTAGCTTTCCAAGCAGCTTTGACTGCTCCAGATCATCATAGACTTAAGCCAACGCGTTTTGTGGTTGTTTCAGGCGAACAACGTGGTGCTTTTGGTGAAGTTTTAGCAAAGGCTCTAGCAGATTTAGGTGAAACTGATCCCGCTCAACTCGAACGTGTTAAACAACATCCTTTTCGCGCACCATTACTCATTTTGGCGCTTACACAACTACAAGATCATCCGAAAGTACCGCATTTCGAACAAATCTTAAGTACGGGTGCCGCAGTACAAAATCTTTTATTATCTCTACAAGCTCAAGGTTTTTCGTCCATGTGGCGTAGTGGTGCAGTTGTCGAATCAAATTGGTTAAAACAGCATTTAGGTCTGCAACCTCGTGATTTAATTTCAGGTATTATTTACGTCGGCACAGCAGCTAAAGTAATTGCACCGCGTGCAGATATTGAAAGTAAAGAATTCGTAAAAGTTTGGCAGGCTTAAACGTCTGTAGAAGTAAGAAATAGGATAATAAAAGATGGCTGAATTTAAGTTTACAGATTTGGTGGAACCTGTTGCGGTTGATAAAAAAACTGCTTTACGTATTACCGTTCTAGGGGGAGGAAGCTTTGGAACGGCTATGGCAAATTTAGCTGCACGTAACGGTTGCGATACCATGATCTGGATTCGTGACGCCGAAACAGCTGAGGAAATTAATAAAACACACATTAATAAACGTTATTTGCCAGATTTTATTTTAGAGTCATCATTACGCGCTGTATCTGATCTTGAGCAAGCTGTATGTGACCGAGATATTATTTTAGTCGCAATTCCAAGTCACTCATTCCGTGATGTTTTAAAACAAATCGCTCCTTATATTACTGCACAAGCGGTTGTGTCTTTAACTAAAGGCGTTGAAGCTAAAACTTTCAGCTTCATGAGCGATATTATTCGTGAAGAATTACCTGAAGTTCCCTATGGTGTGCTATCAGGTCCAAACCTTGCAAAAGAAATTATGGCAGGTATGCCATCTGGTACTGTTATTGCCAGTGATTCTGAGTTAGTTCGTTATGCTGTGCAACATGCTCTGCATAGTGCTTTATTCCGTGTTTTTGGTAGTGATGATGTACATGGAGTGGAGTTAGGTGGTGCGCTTAAAAATATTTATGCGGTTGCAATGGGAATTGGTGCCGCTTACAAAATTGGTGAAAACACCAAGAGTATGATTTTAACGCGTGCTTTGGCTGAGATGAGCCGTTTTGCAGTAAAACAAGGTGCAAATCCGCTTACATTCTTGGGGTTGTCAGGTGTTGGTGATTTATTCGCGACTTGTAATAGTCCTTTAAGCCGTAATTATCAGATTGGTTATGCTTTAGGTTCGGGTAAAACGCTGGATCAGGCAAGTAAAGAGTTGGGGCAGACAGCAGAAGGCATCAATACAATTGTTCAGGTGCGTGGTAAAGCAGAAGAATTAGATGTTTATATGCCTATTACTAATGCTTTATATGAAGTTATTTTTGAAGGGGCGCCTCCTTTAAATATTGCATTATCTCTTATGAAAAACGGACACCGTAGTGATGTTGAATTTGTTTTACCTCATCACGAAGTCTGAAGAAGAAATGTCATAAATTGTGGTTATAATGCAGGAATTATTAACAAGGAAAATTTATGCAACTGACATTGGTTCGCCATGGGGAAGCCGCTCCACCTGTAAATGGTAACGACACTAAACGCCCTCTTACTGCTCGTGGACATGCTCAAGCAGAACAGACAGCAACATTTTTAAAAGATATTGTTAAGCCTGATATTTTTGTAGTTAGTCCTTTGTTACGTGCTCAAGAGACATTGGCACATATTCAAGCGTACTTTAAAGATGTGCCTGTGTTGTTATGCGATAAAATTAAACCGGATGATAACGCCAAAGAGGCAGTTGAGTGGTTGTCTCAGATTCCTTATGAGTCAATTGTGGTCGTGTGTCATATGAATGTAGTAGGGCATATTGCTGAACTGCTGACCCATGAAAACTTTAATCCATTTGCGTTGGCTGAAGCTCGAATTTATGATCAGGCTGTGATTGCAACTGGTTTATCAACACAAAAAAATAGTTTTATACCCACAATATAAATAAAAAGGTTATTTAGCCCATTATGCTGTATTTATGGATGCCTGAAACCAATGGAATATGGCATTGGTCTAACGGAGAAAACTGGTTGCAGGCTGAAAGCCTTGATCAATTAATACAAGACCTACAATTGCACCAAGGAAAAGAGGCTGTTGTCTTTTTTCCTAGTCGTCATGCTCAGGTATTCCAGCAACAAATAGCAAAGTCTCATTACAAGCAACTCGGAGCAGATGGTGTTAAATATTTGCTTGAAGAGTTTGTAACTTTGCCTATTGATTACATGAAAGTAGTTCATCATTTTCATGCTGATCAATTAACAATATTGGGCGTTGCAAAAACTACTGTGGAAACATGGCAACATGCGATGAATTTGTTGCCAATCAAGTTGGTTGCTTTATTGCCAGACTTTTTGATTTTGCCGGAACCGCAAGAGCACCAAGTTATCCTGTGTAATATTGACCAAAAATTATTGGCGCGTGAAAGTAAATGGGTCGGTAATTCACTAGATGATTTGGGATTGTTTTTGGAATTCCAGCCAGTTGAAACAAACTATCAATATAGTGGGTTAACGGTAGAACAGTTAGAAAGCTTAGAAGCAGCTTCTAGTGTTGAGCAACGTTCAGAATTTTTTTATCAATTTCAGAGTTTAGATAAACCTAAACAGCATCCTTTTAATGTTTTACCGAAAGCCAAAGGACAAGAGCAAACTGTCTCAGGTTACTGGAAAGCATGTGCTGTTATTGTTTTAGCAATAATTGTGGTTCAGTTTAGCTATGATTTGTTGCGTTGGGTAAAATTAAGAAATGTAGCGAATCAAACAGCTGAGCAGACGATTGAACAATATAAATATTGGTTTGGTCCTTCTAGTCGTGTAAACGAACAAAATATAAAAAGCCAATTTGAAAGTCATTTAAGAATGAGTAAACAAGGCGATACACAAGCACTTTCTTTATTGAGCCGTGTTGGACCTATTTTAATGCAAAGACAAATTTTAGCTCAGCAGTTAAATTATGATGCTTCTACACTAACTATGGCCTTAAAAGCAAAATCGGGAGATGATTTGCAAGCTTTAACACAGCAGCTTAATCAGCAAGGCTTCAAGGCAGAGTTAGGTAATGTTCAAGCCGATGGTGGTGGGGCAATTGGGGTGGTGAAAATACAATAATGAAAATGTTAGCTCAATTGCAAAACCGCTTTGATCAGTGGATTGAACAAATCAATCAATATTTAGATCGTTTAACTGTCCGTGAACGTATCATGGTGATCTTTACTACAATTTTTGTTGTAGTGGCTATTATTGGAGCTTCACTTTGGAAAATGCATTCCTTAGCTGAACAGCAGCAACAGCGCCTAAATGATTTAAAAGATTTAATGGTGTGGATGCAAAGTAATGCAGTCACTATGAAACCTGCGAGTGAGCTTGAGCTGGGGCAGGCAGAAAAAATACAACGTGTAGCTCAACAACAAGGGTTAACTGTCACTTCTCAACAAAATGGTGAGCAGTTACAAATTATTGTTACTCATCAGAATTACGCAATTTTAGCGAACTTTTTAACCCAACTGGCGCAAATGGGCTTAAGTATTGAAAAAATGGAAATGGTTTCAAGTGAAGGTCAGATTAAATTAACAGCGACGGTTCAATAACATATTAAAATATGCTGGTCTTAAGCATGGTGTTTTGTGCTCCCTGTGCCTATAATATGCCTACCTAAAATCAGTAGATTGTGATTGGTATGTTATATTCACTTGCTCGCCCGATGTTGTTTAGTTTAGCACCAGAGCGTGCCCATGAATTAACATTATCTATGCTTGATAAAGCACATAAGTTCGGCCTACTCCGTCAGAGCGTAGAGGCGAAACCGACGACTTGTATGGGAATTGAATTTCCAAACCCAGTAGGTTTAGCAGCCGGTCTTGATAAAAATGGTGCACACATTGATGCTTTAGCTGGGTTAGGGTTCGGTTTTATTGAAATTGGAACCATTACACCTCGTCCTCAATCGGGTAATCCGCAGCCGCGCTTATTCCGTATTCCAGAAGCTCAAGCCATTATTAACCGTATGGGGTTTAATAATGATGGTGTTGATAAGCTGATTGAAAATGTCAAAGCTTCAAAGTTTAAAGGAATTTTAGGCATTAATATTGGTAAGAATGCTGATACGCCTGTAGAAAAAGCTGTTGATGACTACCTGATTTGCCTTGAGAAAGTGTATAACTACGCTTCTTATATTACCGTTAATATTTCATCTCCAAATACTAAGAACTTAAGAAGTTTACAAAGTGGCGATGCATTAACTGAACTATTGCAAACCTTAAAAGAAAGACAACTTGAGCTAGCTGAACAAAATAATCACTATGTTCCTTTGGTTCTGAAAGTTGCACCTGATTTAACAGCTGAAGATGTTGAATTTATTGCAGCGCAGTTAGTGCAGTTTAAAATTGATGGCTTGATCGTTACTAATACGACCTTATCAAGAGAAGGTGTAGAAAATCTTCCTTATGGTAATGAGTCGGGCGGTTTATCAGGCGCACCTGTTTTTGAAAAAAGTACAGAATGCTTACGTTTGTTTGCCCAAACATTAAAAGGACAAATCCCGTTAATTGGCGTGGGTGGAATTTTGTCGGGTGACCAAGCAGCAGTCAAACAGCAAGCTGGAGCAACATTAGTACAGATCTATAGTGGGCTAATTTATACAGGTCCTATTTTAGTGAAACAATGTGTTGCAGCTATGTCTTAAGTGAATATGAACACAATTGATATCATTATTCTGATACTTTTGCTCATTGGGGGGCTAAACGGTTTGCGACAAGGATTTATTAAAGCCTTTGCGAACTTGGTAGGATGGGTCATTGCATTAATTATGGGTGCAAAATATGCTGTCCTTCTTGCTCCGTCTATGTCGGGTTTAAGTCATGATCCAGTTGTCCAGAAAATTGCAGCTTTTGCATTTATAGCGCTTTTAATCATTGTTTTAACATGGATCGTCTCTGCATTTTTAAATGGCCTCTTGAAAAGTCTGAAATTGGGGCCATTAAATCGTTTAGCAGGTGGTGCTTTTGGTTCTTTAAAGGGCTTGTTGGTTGTACTAATTACAATGCAGGGTGTAGGACCTTGGGTTGAAAGTTCACCGCACTGGAAACAGTCCAAATTTATACAGTTTTTATTGCCTTATGCGCCTTTGGCTACCGAGTTGTCTAAAGATGCTGCAAGTGAGGCATTTCATCAAATAACATCTGGAGGTAGTGCATCAGGCACTCCTTCAAAACCAATGGACGAATCGGAAGACTTAGAAAACCGATCCGACCATTCGACAAAGAATCCTTTTTATTAATTCCTAGCTTGTCTGCGAGGTTGCTATGTGTGGAGTTGTTGGTATAGCCGGTAAATCGCCAGTGAACCAAATGTTGTTTGATGCTTTAACGATGTTGCAACATCGTGGGCAAGATGCAGCTGGAATAGTAACCTGCCATGAAGGCCGTCTTTTCCTTCGTAAGGATAACGGTATGGTACGTGATGTCTTTCATACTCGTCATATGAGAGCATTACTTGGTAATTATGGTATTGGCCATGTACGTTACCCAACTGCTGGTTCTGCGAGCAGTGCTGAAGCACAACCATTTTATGTAAACTCACCTTACGGTATTACGCTTGCACATAATGGTAACTTGACCAATGCAGAAGAAATTCATGATGACCTGTTTAAAACAGATTTACGTCATATGAATACAGATTCTGACTCAGAAGTTCTTTTAAACGTGTTTGCGCATGAATTACAGAAAAAAGGCACTTTAAATCCTACTCCTGACGATATTTTTCACACGGTTTCTCGTGTGCATGAGCGTTGCCAAGGTGCGTATGGTGTAGTGGCGATGATTACTGGTCATGGTTTAGTAGGTTTCCGTGATCCGAATGGTATTCGCCCACTTATTTACGGTTCGCGTGTAACTGAACAAGGTGAGATGGAATACATCATTGCTTCTGAATCGGTTGCTATTACTGCTCTTGGTTTCAAAATTGAGCGTGATATTGAACCAGGTGAAGCAATTTTCATCAATGCAAATGGCGAGTTGTTCTCTAAACAATGTGCTGCTAATCCTAAATACCGTCCATGTATTTTTGAATACGTTTATTTTGCTCGTCCTGATGCGATTATTGATGGAATCTCGGTTTATAAAGCACGTTTAAAAATGGGTGAAAAGCTTGCTCATAAAATTTTACGTGACTGGGGCGAAGACCATGATATTGATGTGGTGATTCCAATTCCAGATACGAGCCGTACTTCAGCTTTAGAACTTGCAAATATTCTAGGTGTGAAGTTCCGTGAAGGTTTTATGAAAAACCGTTATATCGGCCGTACCTTTATTATGCCGGGTCAACAGCAACGTAAAAAATCTGTACGTCAGAAATTAAACCCTGTTGAGTTAGAATTCAAAGGTAAGAACGTTCTATTGGTGGATGACTCTATTGTACGTGGTACAACGTGTAATGAGATTATTCAGATGGCACGTGATTCTGGTGCAAAAAAAGTATACTTTGCGTCAGCAGCACCGAAAGTAATGTATCCAAACGTTTACGGTATTGATATGCCTGCTAAAGCTGAGCTTATTGCTTCAGAACGCAGCGTGGAAGAGATCCAAGAAATTATTGGTGCTGATCGTTTGATTTTCCAAGAATTGGAAGACTTGAAAAATGCTGTACGTACCAGCAAAGTGCCTGACTTAACTGAGTTCGATTGCTCAGTATTTGATGGAATCTACGTAACAGGTGATATTGATGGTAACTATCTAAATAATTTGGAGCAGAAGCGTAATGACTCTGCTAAGAAGAAAAAAGATGGTTATATTGACGTTAATGTCGATGCTGCTTCTGTAGATTTAACAGGCATCAAAGAAGAATAGAAATAGCCGAAAAAAGCGGGTATTTCCCGCTTTTTTCTTTTATGATGAAACCTAACAATGTAATTGGGAATATTTACATTGAAAGAAGTAAGCCACTATCTCATCGAAAATAAAAATATGGCATGGTCCATCACTATGTGTTTGGTTGCTGTGCTGCTTACTATTTTTATCTTAAATTTAATTTTAGGTTTACTCGTTCATTTTTTTGATTATAGCCAGCCAATTTGGTGGCACACCTTAAGTCCTTACTTCGTTGCGCTATTACTTTTTATTATGGTTTGGTCGGTAGTTACCGAACTTTATATTCTGCGTAAAGGTGGGCACTCTTTAGCAAAACAACTTAAAGCACGTCGTTTGGTGAAAGAGGAGAGTACTCCCGAAGAACTCGCGGCATTAAAAATTACAGAACACTTAGCCCAAAATTTTTCACTAAAAGTTCCAACAGTATATGTATTACCTGATGAAGTTGGTGTAAATGCACTTACGGCAGGTTTTCATCCCAAAGATATTGTAATTATTCTGACATGGGGTGCTTTACAGAATCTGGATAAGCTTGAGTTATATGGTTTATTGGGCCATGAGTTTAATCAGATTTTATCGGGTGAAGCTGTTGAGAATACTAAATTAAAGATTTTATATAGTGGTTTAACAACTTTTAGTCAGTGGGGCAGTAAATTAGCCAAGCAAGGTTTTAAGCGCTATAGCCCGGGCTATAAACATAAATTTGAAACAGTTTTTGTTGCGGTAGGTGGAGTCATTTGGTTGGCTGGAAGCCTCGGTGTACTGATTACTCGTTTTATCAAATATTTGACTTTGAGTGGACGTACCTTTCGTAATGACCAAAAAACAGTGCGACTATTAAAAAATAATGCGAATACCCAAACCTTGTTGCGTATTTATGTTCACCATTCTGGTTCGCAAATTCATAGTGCTTATTCCGAATCAATCGCACATATGTGTTTTGCTAACTCACTGAGTCCACAAAGTTGGATGAATATTCATCCGAGTATTCGTGAACGTATTTATGAGTTAAATCCTACTTTGCTACAAGATTTACAATTAGAAAATTTAAAGAAACTTCGCAACCGTCCGTTGTTTAGCTTATTTCATTTCTTAGAAGAATCTGAGAAAGAAATTTATATTCCGTGGTCATCTCCACAGCCTTTACCTTTATTAAGGTTGTCACCAATTAGTTTTGCATTAAATGATGCCATTAAGCCCCTGAGTAGTGATGTACGTCGAAATAAAAAGCGTCCTGAATTAATTCAGCGAGCATTACAAACTGCTACAGGTTCACGTGAAGTGATGGTCGCTATTTTGATGATTCGCCAATATCGGGAATTCATTCCAAAAGATGCACCTGTGAGTCATGCCATTATCGATGCATTATTGAATCTGGATGGGCGTATCCATATTCAAATATTTCATGATGCTTGTAAAAATATTGGGCATATACCCGCAAGTATTGCTCGGCAATTTCTTACTAAGCTAGCGCTTATTATCCAAGAAGATGGTGAGATTGGGTTGTTAGATGCACTTTTACTGGAGCGGGTTAAACATGAGTTGAACTTGATGCCATTACATTTACCGACTGCATTTGAAGAAGTGAAACCTCAAATTGTTCGTTTGATTGATGCTTTGCTTCATGTTCAGCAAATTAATAGCCCAAATCAATTAGAAGTACGTGAGCGTATTTTACGTTCGCTGCTCAATCCCGATGAAATGTATACCTATGATGAAATTTCAGATGAGCCATTAGATCTAGCTGAAATTTTAAATGATATTGCTGGTTTATTATTACGTGACCGTCTAAGTATTCTAGCTATTTCAGAAATGTGTTTGTGGAGCGACCGTATTATCACGCAAGATGAACTCGATGTGCTTGAATTGCTTTATTGGCGTTTTGGCTTTGAGACAGAAGAAATTGTGGATCAAATGCAAAAGAGAAATAGTGTGATGATTATTTAAAAGACATCTACGATTATAAAAACATCTGAATGAAATAAAACACTGAAAAAAAAACTCAAGCCCGTTAGAATGTAGATAGAGTAGAGGTATTGATTTACAGATGATTGGGCAGCAAAGAAATATATTGGCAACTTTGGGGATTGATGTATGGATTCCTAAGACACAGGTGTGCCAAAAAAATAATGCTCAAAGTCTCTGGCGAGATCAAGCTGCACCAGAAGGTGAACCAATTATATTGCCTTCTAAGAACAATCCAGTTGTTGAGCAACCGACAAAACCACAAGTCAACGAAGTTCCAAAAGTTGAACCTGAAATTGCGGTACCACTTCCAGTAGAAGTTCCGCCTGTTGTAGTACCTCGTAATGAAGTACAAGCTCCAGTGGTTACGATTGCTTCATTTGATTTGCAAGCTTTTGCGCTTGAAAAATGCGTTATTTTTTTAGATGTTACTAATTTAAGTGAAGAAGAAAAGCAGCTTTGGAATAACATCCAAAAAGCAAAAATAGGGCAATATGCTGAACTAAAATGGCCGTTTCCTTTAGCTAACTATCAAGACCAACGTGGTGCAGGTTCATATATTCAAGGATTTTTAGATGCTGTCGCAGCAGGCAAGAAGATCTTGTGCCTTGGTGAATGTTCTTATATTCAGCATGCCAATATTATTCATTTGGCGAGTTTAAAAGAGATGTTGGAGAAACCACTCCTTAAAAAAAGGTTATGGCAATTAATGCAAGATAACAACGAGTAGTAGGGATTTACATGAAAAAAGTTGTAGTTTTTAGCCAAATTGATGAAGAAATTTTGTCTCGATTACAACAGGATTATCATGTTGTGGTTCTCAATCCAAAACTGGGTGATATTAATGAGCAAATTCGCCAACAAGTTGTAGATGCTGATGGGATGATCGGTGCTGGTCGACTTCTTAATGAAAGTAATCTTGCGCCTGCTCAAAAACTCAAAATTATTTCATCTGTAACAGTTGGCTATGACAATTATGATGTGGCTTATCTAAACCAAAGAAAAATCTGGTTATCAAATACACCTCATGTTTTAACTGAAACAACGGCTGATCTTGCTTTTACGTTATTGCTTAGTGCTGCTAGAAAAGTTCCTTTTCTTGATCATTGGACTAAACAAGGTGAATGGAAAAGAACTGTTGGGCCTCAGCAATTTGGTTTAGATGTTTTTGGAAAGACGCTAGGAATTATTGGGCTTGGTAATATTGGTGCCGCAATTGCACGCCGTGGTTTTTATGGATTTAACATGAATATTGTTTACCATAACCGACGTGAAAAGCCTGAATTGGCAGAGCCTTTAAAAGCACAATATCTTGGTTTAGATGAGTTATTGCAACAGTCTGATTTTGTAGTAACCGCAGTTGATTTAAATAATGAATCGAAAGCTTTGATGGGGAAAACTCAATTTGAGCTTATGCAAAAGCACGCTATTTTTATAAATATTGCGCGTGGTTCAGTAGTTGATGAGCAAGCTCTGATTGAAGCCTTACAAAGCGGGGAAATCTTTGGAGCTGGTTTGGATGTATATGAAAAAGAACCTTTACAAGATTCGGAGCTTTTTAAGCTGTCAAATGTTGTTACTTTGCCTCACGTAGGATCTGCGACTGCAGAGACCCGTAAAAAAATGGCAAATCTTGCTTATAAAAATCTAGTTGAAGCTTTAGAGGATAAAACTCCTAGATATTTGGTAAACCCAAACTTTGCATAAATGATTAATAACACTTCATTGCAAAACTAAGCGATCTCGAGTGATATATTAAAAGTCTATTGATTGAACATAATTTTTTATGTTTTATATCAGTAGACTTTTTTTGATGGTTTAATTTTACTAGAGAAAAACATTTGAGATTTTTGCCAATTATTTTAAGTACGGCTTTTATAACAAATGCTTCGTACGCGCAGCCTTTCGACCCTCAGCCTTCTGCAAATCAAGTAGAAATTCCAAATATTGGAAGTGGGATTGGTTTGCTTGATCAACAAAAAGAAAAATTTATTGGCGAAAAAGTTTTTCGTGAAGTTCACAAACAAATGCCCGTTATTCAAGACGTCTGGCTAGAAGATCAATTTTTTCAGGTATTTTCGAGTATTTTAAGTGAAACTCAGCTTGGGCAGCCGATTGGTCTAGTCGTGATTAAAGATCCACAAATTAATGCTTTTGCTGTTCCAGGTGGCTTATTTGCGCTCAATACAGGGCTTATTGCCTCAGCACGAAATATTGATGAAATTGCTGGGGTTATGGCTCACGAAATTGCGCATGTATCGCAAAGACATTTTAGTCGCTCTGAAGAAGCTTTTAAAGGTCAAACATTGCTAAGTCTAGCAGGACTTTTAGCGGGGGTGGCTATAGCTGCGCAGGGTGGTGGCGATGCGGGTGCAGCAGTGATGCTTGGAACCCAAGCTGCACTCATGGATAAGCAATTAACATATAGTCGAAATCAAGAGCGTGAAGCAGACCGTATTGGTATGCAATATATGTATGCGGCGGGTTATAACCCTCAAAGTATGGCTGATTACTTTGAAACAATGCATAGAGCTACAAGTCGAGTAAGTTTTTTACCGGATTTCTGGTTGACTCATCCATTGACGACTGAGCGTATGAGTGAAGCGCGGCTGCGTGCAAACCAGATGCCTCGAGTTAAAAACCGTATATATGATGCAGATTTTGAGATTTTAAAATGGTACACCATGGTGATTGCCAATCAGGCAACTGAAAACCAACTACAAAGTTTGGCGTCCCAAAAAAATATTGCTGGTCTGATTGCTTTAGCAGCATTTTACACAAGACAAGGTGATTATGTGCAAGCGCAGTCTACTTTAGATCAAGCGAAATCTAGTGGAAAGCCTCTTGTCACATTATTGCAGACAGATATTTATCTTGGCCAAAACAAGCTAGATCAAGCTTATACAACAATTGCTTCTACACAAATGACGATGCCTGAAAATAAAGCTTTTAGTTATAAGTTGGCTGAGGTGCTGCTACGCCAAGGTAAGTTTGCGCAAGTTCAAACTTTGGTTCAAAGATTTATTAATAAGAATCCAAGAGATATACAAGGTTGGCAATTTTTACAGCAAGCTGCGAATTTGGATAAGAATGGACCTTTAAGAGCGGTTAATGTTCTACGCTATCGGGCTGAAGCAGAATATTGGTCAGGTAGTGAAGAAAATGCAATTAAATCAATGTTGCATGCTCAGCGATTAGCAAAAGACAATCAAGCAATGTCGGCAAGAATAGACAGTCGTTTGAAACAAATGCAAGATGAGCGAAGAATGAAGATTTAAGAGTTATATCTTACTTAATTTGCAGATGTGAAAATATATACAAACTAAAGAAGCTTGATTGGAAGAAATATAAAATTTTAAAAGGGGAATTAAGCTAACTTAGCTTTAATTTTTGCTGAAACTTGAGCAGGATCGGCACGCCCGGCTATGATCGGACGTAGAGAATTCATCACCTTACCCATATCTTTCATGCTAGTTGCTTCTTGAGCAGCAATCGTTTGCTCAATGATAGAATCAAGCTCTTCCTCAGTCATAGCTTCTGGTAGAAACTGAGAGATAATCTCAGCTTCGGCTTGTTCTTTACTAGCTAAATCATTACGACCAGCACCTTCAAAGGCTTTGATCGATTCTTTACGTTGTTTAATTTGCTTTTCAATGACCGCAAGAACCTGAGCGTCGTCAAGCTCTTTGCGCTCATCGACTTCGATTTGCTTAATTGCCGCTTGTAGACTACGCAAAACCGTCACTGTTGCCATATCTTTGGCACGCATAGAAGTTTTTAATGCATCAGTAATTTGGTTTTTTAAAGTAGTCATAATTCAGCAGTCAATCACAAATTAATTAGTAAAGGCGAGTAGTACGTACAGATTCGCGAGCCAATTTCTTTTGGTAGCGTTTAACTGCTGCAGCTTTTTTGCGCTTACGTTCTTGAGTTGGTTTTTCGTAGAATTCGCGTTTACGAACGTCAGCTAAAACACCAGCTTTTTCGCATGAACGTTTGAAACGACGGATAGCTACGTCAACTGGTTCGCCTTCTTTCAACTTAACTTGTGGCATGTAAAATCCTCTAGATTATGGATAAGATCAGGCACACCATTGCGCCGGATCACAAGTGAAGGTCAGTATTTTACTCATTTACAACTCATATCACAAGTCTATAATAGCGATTGCAATATTTTGACTCATATAAAAGGCAGTTTTGATGATTGTTTTAGGCTTGGAAACTTCTTGTGATGAAACAGGGTTGGCACTTTATGATAGCGAACTCGGCTTACGGGGACAGGTTCTTTATAGCCAGATTAAACTTCATGCCGAATATGGTGGCGTAGTACCTGAACTTGCTTCTCGTGACCATGTTCGTAAATTAATTCCTTTAATGAATCAATTGCTTGAACAAAGTGGTGTAAAAAAACAAGAGATTGATGCGGTTGCTTATACGCGTGGTCCTGGCTTAATGGGAGCATTAATGACAGGCGCCTTATTTGGACGAACTTTAGCTTTTTCTTTAAATAAGCCTGCTATAGGTGTTCATCATATGGAAGGTCACATGTTGGCCCCATTACTTTCAAGTCAACCACCTGAATTTCCGTTTGTAGCATTGTTGGTTTCAGGTGGGCATACACAATTGATGGCAGCCCATGCTATTGGTCAATATGAACTATTGGGCGAGTCTATTGATGATGCTGCGGGCGAAGCTTTTGATAAAGTTGCAAAAATGATGAGCTTGCCATATCCAGGTGGGCCAAATATCGCAAAACTTGCATTGTCTGGAAATCCATTAGCTTTTGAGTTTCCAAGACCTATGCTTCATCAAGGCTTAGATTTTTCTTTTAGTGGTTTAAAAACAGCTGTTTCTGTTCAATTGAAAAAATTGAATGGTGAAAATCGTGACGCTGATATTGCTGCTTCATTCCAAGAAGCAATTGTAGATACCTTAGTAAAAAAATCAGTAAAAGCTTTAAAGCAAACTGGACTTAAACGTTTAGTGATTGCAGGTGGAGTTAGCGCAAATTTAAGACTACGCGAGCAATTAGAAACTTCTTTGGCGAAAATTAAAGCGCAAGTTTATTATGCCGAGCCTGCTTTATGTACGGATAATGGGGCAATGATTGCTTTTGCTGGTTATCAGCGTTTAAAAGCAGGTCAGCATGATGGTTTAGCTGTAACAACCACGCCGCGCTGGCCGATGACTGAACTTACTATTCCTGAGTAAGATTATTCCTCTTCAAAGGCTTTTTGGTTTTCGATATCAATGTATTCGATATAACCACGGCCTTGAACTTCATTACCAAAATAATGACCTGTAAATATATAGCTACTCGCATAACCTCGCCCATGACCATAACGGAATGGGCAGTCAATTTCTGCCTGAATGTTTAAGATAATTTGCTTTGCATCATTTCGAGCGATCCAAGAAAAATATTTTGGAAGTCGCATTTTTTGCCCAGTAGGTGAAATGAAGTCATCAACTTGATGCGAAATAATATCAAAGCTTACATCTGTGTAGATTTCAGCTGGCTGGTCTAGATGTCGAATATGCAGGGTGTATGCAGCTGTTTGTCCTGCAATATCGGCTTTGGTAAGAAGAAGTTGGGTGGTTTCGTTTAAATTGATGATTTGATAAGTGAAAAAATCAAGTGGTAGTTTATATACATCAGGAATAAGTTTATTTGTGATGGAGTGAGGACCAACTGCTCGAGCATATTCGTAAGTGCAAAGTCCTTGGGTTTCAATGCGTTCTGCTTGATAGTTTAAAAAACCTTTAAACTTTGCCAATAAACTAAAGTGATCATAGATTGGTGTTTTTATAAACCATGAAACATGTGAAGTGATACCGATATCAAAGACGAAATCAAACCCATCATAATGTCCATTAATATGGATGTGTGGAAATTTTCCTTGAATTGAAATTTCCTGACCTAGTTCTATTAAGCTCCCATCTTTATTAATTTTTGTATCTTCGGGAATGACATAGGCCTTCAATAAAGCTTGTTCCAGAGCAGCTGTGCTTGAAAAGAATGTAGCTGTTTTTCTAGGATTTTCAGTGATGATATCATCATGGTCAAAAGCAAGTGCACCGGGCGTACCGATTAAAATCATAATATTTAAGTAACGATGCGGCTCTGGTAAAAGCGGGAAAAAGATACCGTAATGTGTCCAGCTATAATATTTTTCGTCAACTCGTGGACGGATGATATGAGCTTGAGTAAAAGGAAGAGTTGAATATTTTTTTGCTTGGTCTAAAACGCCTTGTGCAAGTAATAAACTTTTACCAAGCGCTTTACTTGTTGTAGAAATTTTTGGCAATTGTTTTTTCATATATAAACCTAAAGAAGGGCTATCTTTGTTTTAGGTTATGAAAAACAACTGCCAAAGCTAAGCGGTTTATAGGCCAAAGCTAAGGCTTTGCGGGACATTTTATTTAATTGTTAGACAAATCTTTTAATGCGTTTAAACCAATCCAATGCTTAGAAAACTGATAAGCAGCTCGACCAGAGCGCTGACCCCGCATCTGACACCAACGTAAACTTTCAGCACGAACTTCATCATTGAAAGGCATGTTTGCTTTATCAAGATAATGCTCAACGATTTCTAAATATAGGTTTTGATCCATTGGATAAAAAGATAACCATAGACCAAAACGATCCGACAAAGAGATCTTTTCTTCAATCGCTTCTTGTGGATGTAATTCAGTATATTGGGGGACATCCACCTTAGTTACAGGGGTATTTTCATGCATGAATTCTGGTAACAGGTGGCGACGGTTACTGGTTGCATAAATAATAAAATTACTTGAACCTGACTGTAATGAACCATCTAATACACTTTTTAGACTACGGTAATTTTCATCTTCGGCATTAAAAGCCAAGTCATCACAATAGACGATATATTTTTCAGGACGATTTTGAATGAGTTTTTGAATTTTAGGTAAGTCTGATAAATCATCACGTTCAATTTCAATTAAACGTAATCCCTGAGGGGCATACTCAGTGAGTAAAGCACGAACAATAGATGATTTTCCTGTACCACGTGAGCCGGTTAACAGTACATCATTTGCTGGTAGGCCATTTAAAAATTGCAAAGTATTTTGAATAATTTTTTCTTTTTGACGCTCAATGCCTTTTAAGTCATCAAGATAAATATTTTTTGGCGTATAGATGGCATTAAGTTGCTGATTTTCCCATCTAAAAGCAGGTGCAGTAAAATCTGTTTCTTGTCGAGGCTCAGGCAAGACTTGCTGTAACTGATTTAATACAAGTGATAATGTTTGAACTAAATTGTCCGGTAAATCAATGGTAGCCATGGTAAGTCAATCATGTTAAACAGTGTTTGATAGGATACTAACACCGAAATTAACAGGCTGACAAAAAACTTATTACCTATCCACTTTATCGGTTTTGCAATTGATTGAAATGTTCAGACCGAGCATAGTGTTGTGATGTCTATTCAGTAAAATCATCTGGGAAGATGAGGACGAAATATGTTTGAAAAAATACGAAGTGATATGAATCCACATCAGGCTTACCGTATCAAAAAATTACAACGTCAATTAGACATGGCTGAATCTTATGAGGAATGGAAGTCTTTTGCATTAAAACTAGATGAAGAAACAGGTGTGCAAGAGTGGAAGTTTGATAATAGTTCACCTTACTTCGATGCCGAACTGATTTCTTATCGATACACTTTGCTCAAAAGATATCGCCAGCAACATCGCACATTAGACCTCATCTATTTACTTAAAGAAGGTCTAACCTACGATATTGCAAATATTGGTCATCCAATGCTTTTTGCCGCAACACATGTCGGTACAAAAAAGTTAATTGAAGACTATATTGAAGAAGTTAGCCAAAGCTTGGCTTACATCGCTTCAAGTGAATGCATTACGTTTCAAAGAAAAGAAAAAATAGAGTTTTTTGAAAACTGTGAAAAGGCATATGGACAACCTGCACTTATGTTTTCGGGTGGGGCGACTTTAGGACTTTTTCATACGGGAGTATGTAAGGCTTTAATTGAACAAGACTTAATGCCTAAAGTGCTCTCTGGCTCAAGTGCAGGGGCAATTATGACAGGTATGCTTGGAACCTCTGCTAGTGAAGATATCCAAAACTTATTAAATGGTGAGCAATTTTTTAGTGATGCTTTTCATTTTAGAAAATTCCGTGAACTCATTAAAGGCAATGGTGGAATTGCCGATGTTCAATATTTGAAAAAATTCCTCATTGAGAATTTAGGTGATCTTACGTTTGAAGAGGCTTTCAAAAAATCTGGTTTAAACATTAATGTGGCGGTAGCGCCGTATGATGCAACAGAAAACCCAAGAATTATGAACGCCATTATGACACCGAATGTTTTGGTTTGGAGTGCTGTATTGGCTTCATGTGCCGTGCCAATTTTATTCCCACCGGTACGTTTAACCAGTAAACGTTATGACGGTGAACATACACCTTATATGGCAAATACAAAGTGGGTGGATGGAAGTGTAAGAAGCGATTTCCCGCAAGAAAGAATGGCGCGGCTTTATAACTTAAACTACACGATTGCGAGTCAGGTTAACCCACATATTGTCCCATTTATGCAAAATGATGCGGATCGCTTCCGTAAAGACGTTTTAAGTTGGCCTGAAAGAATTTTAAGACGCCAAGGTAAAGTACTATCAATGGGCATTATGGACTTTACGCGTCAACGACTTGGTTCTATATCTCCAGTTAGAAGATTGTTAGATCATGGATATGGCGTAATGGGACAGCGTTATTATGGTGATGTAAATATCATTGCTAAATATAGCCTAAGTCACTATACCTACACTTTGCAAAACCCGCGTCCGCATTTGTTTAAGCGTTTGCAAAGAGAAGGGGAACGTGCAACTTGGCCAAAAATTTCTTCAATTGAGACCCATGCTCGTATTGGTAAGACGATTCAGCATTGTTTAGAAGTTTTGCGCTTTGAAGAAAAGAAACAACAGCCTGAGTTTTACTATGCTGAAGCATGATTTTGCTTCGCATATAGAAAACTTGACATGTGTAACAAAGCCAACAAGTGCAGCGTTAGGGCGGTGTTTATGGACATGTACCATAGATGCCAAGAATTACTGGTTAAAATATCACTTGCCTGAAACCCATGCTCAAAGTGAGCAAGATTTCATGCATGAGCAATTATTTTATAAAGAAATTCACCTTAAAAAACCTGCATGGCTTTTACCTCATAGATTGATTGAGGGCAGTTTAATTCCTCAGCTAGGCCATTCTTTGGGTAAGGTTTTAATTTTACCTGATAGTGACGTGTGGTTTGGTTCATTGATTCATGAAAATGATTTAACTGATGTATATCGTAAGATTTGGTTGGCAATAAATAAGCTTGCAGAGCTTCATGAACTTGGCTGGATTCATGGTGACGTTAAGGCAGAACATTTTAGAAAGTTTCAGCAAAAGCCTTATTTAATTGATTTTGAGAAAACGAGACCGATTTCAAGTTGCGATACAGTCATGGATGCAACACCTCGTTATATGGCTCCTGAGCTATTTAGAGGAGGGCATAAGGGAATACAAAGCGATTTATATGCTTTTGGCATCGTTCTATATGAATGGTTAACACAAACTCGCTTAGAAGTTGGTAGTTATCGTGATTGGGCAGTCTTGCACTGTCAAAAATTAAACATTCAATTACCCACGCAGTTTTTGATTTTTTATCCCTTACTTGCAGGTTTATTACAAAAACAACAGCAAAATCGGTTTTCAAATGCTGATGAAGCAATAAATTGCTTAAAAGAGATTCAAATTGATAAAAATCATTGATCTAGTATCTGTATACAATTTACACGGTTAGTTTTTTTTAGAAAAAAAACACTTGTCACTGTCAGATCTTATCGCTAATATACACAGCCATCGGGGGCGTGGCGAAATTGGTAGACGCACTGGATTTAGGTTCCAGCGCCGCAAGGTGTAAGAGTTCGAGTCTCTTCGCCCCCACCACTTTAAGTTAATAACTTAAAGTTTGATGTAGATGTTAGGTCATCTAGATCTTGGAAGAGGATTGGTGTAATGGTAGCATGACGGTCTCCAAAACCGTTCGTCAAGGTTCGAGTCCTTGATCCTCTGCCACATTTATTTTAAATAAATGTCCCAGATGGGGGCGTGGCGAAATTGGTAGACGCACTGGATTTAGGTTCCAGCGCCGCAAGGTGTAAGAGTTCGAGTCTCTTCGCCCCCACCATTAAAAAAGCAAGATTATGATCTTGCTTTTTTTGTGATTAAATCTTGAGTGTTTAATCATGAATATAGAGGATTGGTGTAATGGTAGCATGACGGTCTCCAAAACCGTTCGTCAAGGTTCGAGTCCTTGATCCTCTGCCATCAAATAAAATAAGGCTCCTGTTTAGGAGTTTTTTATTATCTAAAGTTTTTAATTTAAATTATTTCAATTTAAAAAATAACTCTTTTTATTTTGAATCAAGCTATTTTCTAAACAATCTTTTTTAATTTGTGTTTTCAAGAATATTTACCAAAATAAGTTATTATTTAAGCAGGGAATATATTGAATTTGCTGATATTTTTACCTAACTTGTTGTTTTGTATTTATTTACTATAATTTATTGAAATTATTTATATAAAAGCCTTGAATACAAATTTATTTCCTGTATTATTCAGTTAACTAGAAAAAAGACTTGTTAGTAAATCTTCTTTTAAGTATCGTAGTTTTAGTCATAATCCTTCGTTTTTTAAGATATTAAGCTCAATTTGTTATTCTTTTTTCAAAGTTATGATAGGGTCATTATTTAATGATTCTAAAATATTAGAAATCAGTAGGATATATCATGTCTAATACAGTAAGTGGTACAGTAAAGTGGTTTAACGAAACTAAAGGTTTTGGTTTCATTCAACAAGACAACGGTCCAGATGTGTTCGCTCACTTCAAAGAAATCGCAGGTTCTGGTTTCAAAACTTTGCATGAAGGTCAACGCGTAACATTTACCGTTACTCAAGGGCAAAAAGGCCCAAATGCTGTAAATATTATTCCACAATAATATAACAGCAAGTAAAAAAAGCACTTTTTAGTGCTTTTTTTTATTTTAGCTTTTAAAGCAATTTATTGTTCTTTTAGAGCATTAGAAGCCCTCAATAGTAGGGCTTTTTATTTTCTTGTTAATATAAATCATTAGTTATTAAGCTCTTATAGTTAATAATCGAACATATTTTTAATATAAACTTTAGAATATGTGTGAAATATAAATTATTAGTAATAGAGATATGGTAGATTAAAAAATCTTTAAATAAAGAAATTTTATATTTCACGGAATTGCTAATGAACGTTCGCCTGTGTTATGCCAGTCAACGGAACGAAAAAAATGAAGACTTGTTGCAAGATTTACGTGATATTTTGACAGAAGCACGAGATTTCAATGATTTGAATCAGATCTGTGGGGTGCTCTATTATGCCGATAATGCTTTCTTTCAATGCTTGGAAGGTGAGCGAGAGGTGGTTGAACGATTATTTGAAAAAATTACAAATGATGAAAGACACCACAATGTTAAATGGTTGTGTACATATTCCATTGAACAAAACTCGTTTCAACGATGGTCAATGAAATATGTACAACGTAATACAAATATCGAATCTTTCTTTCTAAAAATGGGAGAAAGTACTTTTAATCCTATTCGTCTTGATGAGCAAAACTTAAAAGCTTTCATCAATGAATTAGTCATTGCCGAACAAACTAAAATTAACACAGTTAAGAAAGTGGGTATGGTGAATCGTGGGGTGAAACCATTTTAGCTATTTGGCTATCACGCCAATATGGATGGTCTTGAGTTTAGGTAATATTTTAGTCATGACTAAATATACAATAACTGAACTTGCGAGCATCCATATCACTTCTAAGCTTTGACTAATGACAAACATAGCCCAATAAAAAAAGCTAAATAGGGCGAGACAGAGTCTACTACCTTTAAAATACCAAGTAATAAATATTCCAAACAGTGCAGAAGAGAGAAGGAGATTAATCGTCTCGTTCATTCCTATGTAATTAAAGAAAATAATCAGTAAGCATAAAGCTAACATTGATAGTAAATATACAAATATATTTTTTGCAATAAACATTTTCTATACCCTATCTGATGATTAAAAAGTATCTTTCCTCTGTTTCCAGAGGAAAGATAGTACATATTAATTTTTGAGATTCTTTTTCTATTATTAAGAGTTTTTATATTAATAAAGATGACTTTATCATTTTCTCCAGATCTCTTTATTAATATTCAGCTTTCTATTTAATAGTAAAGAGTGCTTATATGTACTGAAATTAATTATAAGAAAAACAATCATTTGAGTTGTAAGCTTTGGCTTACATAATTGTGAGAGATTGCCTACATTTGTATAAATAATGATCAAATTTTACAAAATTAAATTTACAAAAAAATTTATTTAACAATAACTTAAGTAAATATATTGTTTAGATGAGCTTTACATAAATAACAAAAAGTAACATCAATTTTAAGAGATACTTTTCTTAAAATTTATAAATATTAATAAGAGAAAATTAATTTATTTAAAAAATTTTAACATTTGATAAAATATTGTTTTATTAAATTGTATTTCTAATAAATAAAATTTATGTGTTGAAGGATTTTTAATGTGATTAATAGTGAGGAAATTATATTTATATTTTTGTGTCATCTAGTAATGAGCTGCTTTTGAATTATGAGAAAAAACTACTGCAATATAAATAAAACTAGAATATCAGACTTATAAAATTTAAATTTTGGCCAGCATAGAACTGACTACACTGGCTTTACTGCTTTTGAATTAATTATTCTGAACGAGTAGCTAACCAAGTACTCACTTCTGGCCAGACTGTAGTCGGTGCTTGGCTACCAGAAACTACGCCCATATGGCCACCCGGTACGACTTTAAAGGTTTTGTCTTCGCTACCAATTAAATCCATAAGCGGCTTAACAGCATCAGCCGTCACGATAATATCTGTGTTACCACCGACAGCTAATACTGAACATTTAATGTCTTTTAGATAGGCGGTAAGTTCACCAAATTTAACCACGCCTTTAGACAGCTCATTATCAATCCAGAAGCGGAGAATAATATCGCGCATGACTCCACCTGGGTAAGCCAACATATTATCGATAAATGAGCTTGAGGTTGCATGATCGACAATAAACTCTCGGTTATCTAGATTTTTAAAAAGTTCCCAATATGTTTTCAAATTTCCAATCGGATCCGTTAATTTAAAGCCAAGAGTGTTTTGCCACCCATGAATATGAAATGCTTCACTTGGTACATGATGGCGAATACGAAATGGCGTATGTTTGCGAACCCATTCGGCAGGTTTGGTGAGGCTACCGTAGAGTTTCCCCATATAACCCGCTTTATGTGTGTCGATAGGAGATGCCAGAATAATCAGGTTTTTAATATCTTTATCTTTAAACAATGCGGTATAGCAGAGCGAAAGTGCGCCGCCTAAACTCCAACCATGTAAAGAAAGCTGTTGCTGACCGCTGTGTAGGCGAACTTGCTTTAACATCTCTGGCATGAAAACTTTAATATAAGTACCGAAGTTGTATTTTGCTTGGTGTCGGGTTGGTACGCCCCAGTCAATTAAGTAAACATCAAACCCTTGGGCTAAAAAGAAACGTACAAAACTACGAGTAGGGAACAAATCGTAAATGAGCATGTTCACTGCTAATGGTGGAACAATAACTAAAGGTACGCGGTGTTTAGGAGTAGAGGTATCGGTCTCATTTTTATAATGGCGTAAGGTAATAATTTCATGCTTATGAATCACATCAAAAGGTGTTTTTCCTGACAAAGCTATTTGAGGGCCTCTGAAAAAGAGATCTGATGCATTGATCAGCATGTGAGGTATTTTTTGACCAGCACGTGTCTGAAGAGATTTTTTAATAGATTGTAGCTGTGGAACGTTCTGACGAACTTTAAGCAATAAACTCATTGAATATAAAACCTATAAAGATGTTGCCCAGAACAGTAAAGAGCTGGTCTTTGAAGGATATTAAAGTGAATGATGCAGAAGTTCAGTGACCCAAAAGACAGGATTTTTCTTTAAATGTATCAAGTTAGAGCTTAGCTTAGCGCAATATACTGTTGCTTAAAAAATGAGTAATAAGATTGAGGTAACCAGATGTCTTGATTTCATCACTCGAGCATTAAAACTTTTAAAAAAATTAATTCTCAAAGCAAGATAGAAATTTAGGAGAGGGTACATCATGATTTTTTACTAAATACTTAAAACAATATTTTGATTTATATAGTTATTTTTAAATAAAGATGGTTTTTGTAAAGTTTGTTTGTGTTTTTTTTAAATAATAAAAAATAAAATATAATTATTTTACAATCCATTAGGAATGTAATCAGAAAGTAGCATATATGGAATTTGTTTTTAATGGTTTTTATACACTAATTTCGGCGGTTATCGTCTTATTGTTGGGCCGCTTTCTTGTTAATCGAATTGATTTTTTAAAACGTTATAATATCCCTGAACCTGTAGCTGGTGGTTTGGTTGCTGCTGTAGTTTCTTTACTTGTCCACACTTTGTGGGGGTATAGCATTGTTTTTAGTAGCGAATTACAAACCAGCTTTATGCTCGTGTTCTTTGCTTCAATTGGTTTAAGTGCCAATTTTATGAAGCTTAAAGAAGGTGGTACTGCTTTAGTCATCTTCTTAATTTGTGTTGCATCATTCATTGTTGTGCAAAATGCTGTTGGTATGAGCCTTGCGACATTATTGGGTCTTGACCCACTTATTGGTTTGATTGCAGGTTCAATTACCTTAACAGGTGGTCATGGTACAGCTGGCGCATGGGGTGAAATTTTAGAAACCCAGCATGGTATTCAGGGTGCTTTAGCATTAGGTATGGCGAGTGCGACCTTTGGCTTGATTATTGGTGGTGTGATTGGTGGGCCGTTAGCGAAATTACTCATTAATCGTTACAGTCTTGCTCAACCAAAAACCAATGCTGAAATCCAAAATCGCGACACACATCTTGAACAAAATTCAGATGACCTTGCTCCGTTTGAAAACCCGCATCAAGTCCGTTTAATTACTGCCGATAATGCAATTACTACACTGGGTATGTTTGCAGCATGTTTAGCGTTTGCTGAATTTATGACTGGCTTTAGTAAGGGAACGTGGTTTGAGTTACCAACTTTCGTTTGGGCACTCGGTGGCGGTGTAATCTTAAGAAATATTTTAGAAAGCGTGTTGAAAATTGATATTTTCGACCGCGCGATTGATGTATTTGGTAACGCGTCTTTGTCGCTTTATTTAGCAATGGCATTGCTTTCATTAAAGCTTTGGCAACTTGCCGACTTAGCTGGTCCGCTTGTAGTTATTTTAGGTGCGCAAACCATTACGATGGCTTTATATGCGGCATTTGTGACGTTCCGCGTCATGGGCAAAAACTACGATGCAGCAGTATTAGCAGCAGGTCATTGTGGTTTCGGTATGGGTGCAACACCAACAGCCGTGGCAAATATGCAAGCCATTACTAATATGTATGGTCCATCGCATAAGGCTTTCTTGATTGTTCCGCTTTGTGGCGCATTCTTTGTCGACTTAATTAATGCGACAGTCATTCAGCTCATGCTGAAATTTATTGCCTAATATAAAAAAAGCCCGTTAGGGCTTTTTTTATGGGTGTTTGTCCATGAGTATTTGATTTCTATTTATAGGCTCAATTTTTATTTTCGGATGACTTAAATCATTTAATTTTTAGGATGCTTTTTCTCAAAACTAATAATCGCCCTTAAACCTCGTTTCACATAGAATAAATTGCAGATAAATAAAATGAGAAATGTATGAGCTCAGAAGCACATTCAATTAGCTTGGTTGCCCCTGTGGTTTTATTGGCGGCTGCTGTCATTGCAGTTCCTATTTTTAAACGTATTGGTTTAGGTTCAGTACTTGGTTATTTAATTGCGGGTCTAATTATTGGCCCATTCGGTTTTGCTTTTTTTCAAGATTCCACCGCAATTTTGCATATTGCCGAGTTGGGAATTGTGATGTACCTCTTTGTGATTGGTTTGGAAATGCAACCCTCACATTTGTGGAGTCTTAGGCGCGAAATTTTTGGCCTTGGTACGCTACAGATTATTATTTGCGCGCTGGCTTTGACTGGCGTTGGGCTGTTATTTGGCTTTACATGGCAAGTTGCTTTTATTGGTGCGGCAGGGTTCGTCTTAACCTCGACTGCGATTGTGATGCAGTTATTGGGTGATCGGGGGGATTTGACTCAACCCCGAGGACAAAAGATTGTAGCCATCTTACTATTTGAAGATTTACTCATTGTGCCATTGCTGGCTATTGTTGCTTTTATGGCACCGAATCATGTGGTCGAAAGCACATCGGTACGATTAGAAAATATAGGAATTGGTTTACTCGCAATTGCAGGGCTTATTGCGGCAGGGTATTGGTTACTTAACCCATTGTTTAGACTATTGGCCGCTGCTAAAGCCCGAGAAGTCATGACTGCGGCGGCTTTATTGGTGGTGTTGGGTGCAGCGTTACTGATGCAAGTCAGCGGTTTGACTATGGCGATGGGTGCTTTTTTGGCGGGTGTACTTTTATCTGAATCGACCTTTAGACATCAAATTGAAGCGGATATTGAACCATTCCGAGGAATATTACTGGGCCTGTTTTTCCTTGGGGTCGGTATGTCATTGGACTTATCGGTAGTTGCTCAAAACTGGCAACTTATTGTGAGTGGTGTAATTGCCCTAATGCTTGTCAAAGCGCTCATGATTTATATGGTCGCCCGAGTAACGAAAAGCTCTCATACTGAAGCGTTAGACCGCGCTTTACTTATGGCTCAAGGTGGAGAGTTTGCCTTTGTACTTTTCTCGGCTGCGCTAAGTGCACAAGTTATTGATAGTATCGTTAAATCTAACTTAACCGCCATTGTTGTGCTTTCAATGGTGTTGACCCCAATAGTCGGTATTATTTTCAAACGTTTTACTCAAGCAAAAACGAAGGTTTCATTAGAAAACATCGACATTGCTGACGGGCTAAGCGGTAGTGTTTTAATGATTGGTTTTGGGCGCTTTGGACAGGTTACTAGTCAATTATTATTAGCAAGAGGTGTCGATGTCACCATTATTGATAATAATACCGACATGATTAGAAACGCCGAAAAGTTTGGTTTTAAAATTTATTATGGCGATGGTTGCCGTCTAGATATTCTGCATGCGTCTGGCGCCGCAACAGCACAAGCGATTGTGGTGTGTGTAGATAGCAAGGAAACGACCAATAGAATTGTAGAACTCGTGACCCATGAATTTCCTTTGGCAAAATTATTAGTCCGTTCATATGACCGTGAGCATTCACTGCATTTAGTTAAACAAAAAGTGGACTTTATGATTCGTGAAACGTTTGAATCTGCAGTTAAGTTTGGCGGTGTGATTTTGCAAGAACTGGGTGTAGATGAAGACGAAGTAGAAAGAATTACCGAGGAAATTCGAGATCTCGATAATGAGCGTTTTGAAACTGAAATCGCTGCAGATGACGTCAATGCGGGAGCAGGTATGCAATATACACATACTCATCATCCAAGACCAACTGCGCCATTGATTCGACCAAAACAAGAAGGGCGGATTTTAAATAAAGAAGATACTTCAGAGAATGAGGGTGTGGATTAGTCATAAAGCTCAGTAAGAGTTTTTTAGAAAAGCTTTTACTGAGCATTTTTATTGGTGGAAGTACCTAAGTGCCCAAAATATTAGTTGAAACGGCTGCATTTAATTCATCTGGCTGAAGGTCAATAAACTCTTTCGTTGGGTGGCAGCTGCCTGCGTTATTAATCCACACATTTACTTGTCCAAAATGCTGAATTGCTCCCTCCCATAAGGCTTGTAAATCTGCAATTTGTGTCACATCACAGCATGAACCAATAAATTTTTCTTTACTAAAATGATTTTCTAGGTGAGTGAGAGCATGCTTAAGATGCTCCGCGTTTCGTCCAGCGATGACAACTGAACATCCCAGATCTAAAAAAGCGTGGGCGAGTGCTAAACCTATACCTTTTGTGCTTCCAGTGATGACTACGCAGCCAACTTCACGACTAGATAAACTCATTGAAATCTCTAAATTTTTTTAAAATTAACGCTATTGAGCAGCTTTATGAAAATGAGTTGTTTGCTCTTTTAATAAAAGCAAATAGATAATTGATAAACTTATCATCGAAATATTCATTACGATAGGGTTATAAGGCGAGATAAGTGTAGAAGGTTTTAAAAAACCAATTAAGAATAGTAAACCGAATAAACCTAAAATACTTAAATAGTGAATATATTTATGAGTATAAAAAAGAAACAATAAACCAAAAATAATTTCAGCTATACCGCTCGCGCGCCCTGCAAGTTTTGCATACTCAAAAGAAAGTCCGATGGTTTGCCATACAAATATTTCATCAGAGTTAATAAAAATTAGTTTAGGAACCAGTCCTTGATAAAACCACAAGAAAGCGAGCATAAAGCTTATAAATTTTAATGCTTTAGCATTATCCATTAAGATTCTCTAAAAGATTGAAATTTCAATTTTGATCATTGCGATTATTATGTTTTGATTTAATTTATTCTTCAATAGCTAATAAGACTAGCTAGTTTTTTTAATCATTTCTTATGGTTGTTTTTTAACATTAATGTAGGGATATGATAGGAAAATTTTATATTAAAACATAGCAGAAATACTCCTATGTTTTTAATTTTATGGTTCACTAACTAATCTTGATATATTTTTTAAAAGTATATTTCTTAGAAATTGTTTATAGCATTCATCTGTATTTTTGTTTGAATGTTGAACTAAATAACCGTTGAGCTGTGTAATTATAATTATGGCTCTTTCTTTGTATTCTTCTGATGAGATTTTATTGTGAATAGGGAGTATAATTTTATATATAAGTTCAAAATTATACTTTTGTATCATTGATAAAGAATCATATACATAGGGTAAGTGATCTGAAATAGAAAACACCTCTTTAAATGTATGCGTAATGACCGGTTGTTCTATTTCATATATTATATTAGCGATAATATTCATAAACCGATGCAAGGGTGGCTCATTTGCATTTAAGTTGATTAAAATTTCTATACGCTGTATGTAGTCGAAAATTAATTTATCGAGTAAAGCTTTTAATAAACTATCTTTATTTTGAAAATAATGCTGTAAGGTACTTAAACTAATATTCGATTGAGCTGCAACTCCTCGCATACTAAAACCAGAATAACCTTTGGTAAGAAAAACTATCTCAGCATTTTTTAAGATTTGCTTTACTCTTTCTTGTCCTTTTAGTGTGGTAAAGGACTTCTTTATTTGCATAGTATCAAAGGTATCAATTTTGATCATTATCCAGCCTGTAAGTACTATTTAAAAAAAGGCATTCTAAACCATGAAATTAGAAAAATATAAATAAAATATTTAAATTCTATTAAACTAATTATAGGTCATGTGACCTATAATTTTTTAATATCGGTCATATGACCTAATCTAAAATTAAAAAATAGGTCGAATGACTTATTCTTATCTCTTAAGTAATAGTTAAAATAGGTCGTGTGACCTATTTAAATAATAATGAGTTTCTTATGATTTTATTAAATCTATAAATTATTGTATTTGAATAAATATTGACTAGTTTTTATTTGATGGATGATATTTATTTTCTCTATTTTTTAGACTTTTTTTTAAAGTAGGGGTGGGTATTTAGTTAGGTGTTTTTTTTACTGGTAAAAAAAGAATTTTAAATAAGTAAACATAGTCTTTTTGTAATGTGTGTATACAAGTTAAATAATTGTTATTAAATTGTGAAAAGAATCACACAATAGTAAAAGGTAGTTTGTTTTATATATAAAACAAATTGGACATATTTTATTTATTGAGTTTGATTCATTTTGTTCTACAAAACTAATCATTATATATGTAGGTTATGAATATGAAAAACATTCAGAAATCACTTCTTGCAGCATTAATAGTTGCTGGTTATGCGGTAAATATTCAAGCGGCTGTTACTGGACAGGTTGACGTTAAATTAAATATCTCAACAGGCTGTACTGTAGGTGGTAGTCAAACTGAAGGGAATATGAACAAGTTTGGTACTTTAGATTTTGGTAAAACTTCTGGTACTTGGAACAACGTATTAACAGCTGAAGTCGCTTCAGCAGCAACAGGCGGTAATATTTCTGTGACTTGTGACGGCACGGATCCTGTTGATTTTACAGTTGCAATTGATGGTGGTGAACGTACAGACCGTACTTTAAAAAATACTGCTTCTGCTGATGTAGTTGCATATAACGTTTACCGCGATGCTGCTCGTACAAACCTTTATGTTGTAAACCAGCCACAACAGTTCACTACAGTGAGTGGCCAAGCTACAGCGGTACCAATTTTCGGTGCAATTGCTCCAAACACTGGCACAGCAAAAGCTCAAGGTGATTATAAAGATACTCTATTAGTTACTGTAAATTTCTAAATATAAAAAGAAATAATTGATTGAGTGGCAGGTTTACTTAAAAGCGAGTGAACCTGTTTTAAATGGAGGGGAGATGATATTTAATCGCGGTTCTATATTTATAATTTCTTATTTTTTAATTTCTTCATTAAATGCGGGTGAAATTGGAGCTAAGTTAACAAATCAAATTGAATTATTACCTTCTTGTTCTATTAATAATAAAGTTGTTGAAAATAATGCGACAAATTTAAATTTCGGAACTGTTGATTTTGGTGAAACCTCAACTGGTTTTAATGGGGTGATCGACGCAAGTTTGATGAATAATGGAAACTCTGGTTTACAGATACAGTGTGCTGGTATTTCTACTGTAAAAATAATATTTGGTTCTGGAAATAATGATAGTAAAGTTCCTGCTTCTTTTTCACAAAATTATTATCATGCATTAAGTAATGGTAGAGATTTTGTTGCTTATAACTTGCTCTATGGTTTAGATAGACAAGTGATTAGAGCGAATGATGCTTTTATTCTTAATGATATGAATACTAAAAAGAATATCGATATTTTTGCTCAAGCCATACACGATGGTGGTCGTATATCTAAGGGTGAGTATAGAGATATAGTACCAATTACAATTGAGTTTTAAGAAAATGAAATATTTTTATTTTAAAGCAATATTATTGCTATCTGTAAGTCCATTTGTATATGCGGTAGATCCTCAATTAAATTCTAGTTTTAAAGTTCAGGCTAAAATTGAAAATGGATGCTCAATAGATAATATCGAACAGAAAATGGATTTTGGTCAGTATTCAGCTTTATCAAAAGATAAAGTCGTTTCTAACATTATAAATAGCAAAGAATCTTGGAATATTCGTTGTACTGAAAGCTTGCCTGTTAGTATTTCTATAGATGGTGGTGAAAATCTACAGAATAATATAAGACGTATGAAAAATGGTTCATCTTCGAATTATTTGCCTTATAAGTTATATAACTCTAGCAGTTTGTCTACTGAATATGTTGTCGGTAATAAATATTTATTGCCTGCCACAACACCTACAAACCGTCTGGCAAATTTTGAAATATATGGTGTCGTTGATTTAGAAAATAATAATGAACCACATACTGCTGGAATTTATAAAGATACTGTTTCAATAATGATTACATGGTGATTTGTATGAACAATTCTGCATTTATTAAAAATGGCATTTTAAAATCTTTTTTATTTGCAAGTACATTATCACTTGTTACACCTGTGATGGCGCAAGCAACTTTTTTAATTTGGCCTATTTATCCAAAAATTGAAGCCAATGAAAAAGCAACAGCGGTTTGGCTTCAAAATACCGGCAAGACCGATGCGATGGTGCAAATTCGGGTGTTTAAATGGAATCAAGATGGCTTAAAAGATAACTATAATGAGCAATCCGAAATTATACCAAGCCCGCCTGTAGCTAAAATTAAAGCAGGTGAGAAGCATATGCTTCGTTTAACCAAAAGCGCCAATTTGCCAGATGGCAAAGAACAGTCATATCGGTTGATTGTAGATGAGTTACCGATTCGCCTTTCCGATGGAAACGAGCAAGACGCTTCTAAAGTGAGTTTCCAAATGCGTTACTCAATTCCGTTATTTGCCTATGGAAAAGGTATTGGTAGTGGTTTAACTGAAGAGAGCCAAAAAGCAAATACAAAAAATCCTTTAGCCAAACCCGTTTTACAGTGGTCCGTCCGCAACAATGAGAAAGGCCAGTCTGAGCTATATTTAAAAAATAATGGACAGAAATTTGCGCGTCTTTCGGCACTTAAAACTTCAAAAACTGGCAATGATATTTCTTTAGGGAAAGCTGCTTTTGGCTATGTTTTATCGAATAGTACCGTGAAGTTTGCTATTGATAAGTCGACTGCAAATGAATTGTTAAAAACTTCTAAAATTTATGGTGTTGATAGCTCTGGCATAAAACAAGAGTTAATCGAAATCACCAAAATGGAGGATCCAACATGATCCTTCGGCATAATAATTTATGCAAAAGTATTTTGCTAATTTTGTTGTCGGGTGGATGCTTAAATATTCCAAATGTTGCTGTTGCTGGCGATTTGCCTCCACCACTAAAAGATATTAACGAAATTAATCAATTGTTTAAGCTATATCTAGACTTGGTTGTAAACCAATATTCAGTTCAGCAGGTTGTGCCTGTCATCGTTAAAAATGATGAGTACTTCATACAAAAAAACAAGCTGATCGATGAGTTAGAAATTCAAATTCCTCAGGAGCTACTGACAAACAACGAGACTGCTTTAACCAATCAAGATATCTTAACTTTGGGGTTTAGTGGTGATGCAAGTGACTGGATATCTTTAGATAAGTTGAAAGATGTAAGCTATGAATATCAATCATCAAACCAATATTTTAAGCTTAACTTTCCACCTGCTTGGATGCCGACTCAAGTTTTAGGTAAAGACTCATGGTATAAGCCTGTCGTTGCTCAGTCTGGTATAGGGCTGCTCAATAACTATGATTTTTATACTTATAGACCCTATCAAGGTGTTTCAACCAGTAGTTTATTTACTGAGCAGCGTTTTTTCTCTCCGTTAGGGGTTATTAAAAACTCTGGTGTCTATGTCAAAAATCAATATAAAAATGAAGGTAACGCCGAGTCTTTAGACAATGATGGCTATCGTCGTTATGACACATCTTGGCAATTTGATAACCAAAATAACGCTACATCTTTTGTACTAGGTGACATTATTACCGGTAGTAAAACGACTTGGGGAAGCTCTGTCCGTCTAGGTGGTTTTCAGGTACAGAGAAATTATTCAACTCGACCCGATTTAATTACCTATCCATTGCCACAGTTTATTGGGCAAGCCGCGTTGCCAAGTACAGTCGATTTAATTATTAATGGTCAAAAGACCAGTTCAACAGAGGTACAGTCTGGACCATTTATTTTAAACAATGTTCCTTTTATTAATGGTAAAGGGGAAGCTGTTGTGGTCACGACCGATGCAGTCGGGCGTCAGGTTACAACAGCGGTCCCATTTTATATTTCTAATACTTTGCTCAAGCCCGGCTTATTTGATTACTCATTGTCTTTAGGGAAAATCCGTGAAGACTACGGACTTAAGAACTTTTCTTATGGAAAATTTGCAAGTGCAGCCGATGCCCGTTATGGGGTCAATGACTGGTTTACCGTAGAAGGTCGTACAGAACTTTCTTCAGACTTACAGTTATTGGGTGCAGGGTCTGTACTCAAGCTTGCAAACTTAGGTGTGCTGAGTGCTTCTTTTAGCCAAAGTAAGGCCGATAAGTCTATGTCTGAAGATCGAGCTAAAGATTTAGAGGGTAATCAATATACGGTCGGGTACAGCTATAACCGTAATCGGTTTGGTTTTAGTATTAACCATAACCAGCGCGATGATGAATATACCGATCTTTCACGGCTGCAATATAGCAATTTAATTTCGGTCAATAGCAATAAAAGCTTAACGGCCAATACTTACTTTGCGACCAAAAACTCAGGCACATTTGGCGTCGGTTATATTAATACTAAGGCGAATGACTTTAAAAACCGCTTCTTAAACTTGTCATGGGCACCTGTTTTACCGACTTATATGAATGGTGTGACCGTTTCCTTAAGTGCCAACCGTGACTTTATCGAAAAAGAGTGGAGTGCTGCATTTCAGCTTTCGATACCACTGTTCCAACGAAACGCGACTGTGAACTCGGGTTATGCATTTAATAAAGAGGGCGATACGGGTTATGTTAATTTCAACCGTTCTGTGCCGTCTGAGGGCGGTGTGGGTGTCGACTTGACCCGACGCTTTAATGAAAATAGTGAAGATTTAAATCAGGCACGTGTCAATTACCGCAATGGTTATATCAATACCGACTTTGGTATGTCTGGAAACCATGACTATAACTATTGGTTTGGTCTATCTGGTTCACTTATTTATATGGGGGGTGAGATATTTGCTTCAAACCGTTTAGGCGATTCTTTTGCATTGGTCGATACCAACCAAGTACCAGATGTTTTGGTTAGATACGAAAACAGTTTAATTGGTCGTAGTAATAAAAAAGGCCATATTTTTGTGCCATCGGTGACGCCTTATTATTCGGGTAAATACAGCGTCGACCCAATCGATTTACCTTCAAACTTTACAATCACGCAAGTTGAACAACGTATTGCTGCTAAACGCGGCTCGGGTGTTGTGATTAAGTTCCCAGTTCATCAGTCTATTTCTGCTAACGTTTATTTAACTCAAGCAGACGGCAAACCGATGCCTGTTGGTTCAGTCGTGCATAGAGCTGACCAAGAGTCATCTTATGTGGGAATGGATGGCATTGTCTATTTAGAAAATTTAAAAGCGAACAATACCGTAACTGTTCAACGTTCGGATCAGAGCGTATGTAAGGCAGATTTTTCTGTAGATGTAGAGCAAGCCAAGCAACAGATTGTGGTGGTTAAGCCTGTTACGTGTCATGAGGTATCTTTACCATGAAAATAAAAACAAAAAAATTACTCAGCCATTTATGTATGTTTTCTGGACTGATGTTGGCTGGAAATTTGGCTCATGCTGCATGTAGTGTGAGTGCTTCCGGTTCATCTACTATTTCGGTTCCGTCTATTTACCTAATGGAAAACGGTGAGAATTCTTCACAGTTTAATTCTGGTTTGTCATGTACGGGTTTTAGTCTGGCTTTAGCAAACATGACATATCTAAAATATCGAGTTGAACAAATGTCGAATTCGTTTACCAACGCTCAAACCGGAGAAAAGCTCAATGCTGTTATTTTAGATAGTAACAATGAAATCATTAGCTTAGGCCAAGAAAAAGACATGAGTAGCTTTACACTGGTCAATCTTTTTAGCGGGCCAGATGGTAATTTGCCTTTTTATATACGCCTTCCGGCTGGGCAAAGCGTATCACCTGGTGTTTATCAGGCTGATTCACCGTTAAAAGTAAAATGGTTCTATTCGGTACCAGGGGTTGCTATTGCCGGAATCGGTATATTCTTTGAAAGCCCAGGATTTAAACGCGGGGTATTGGGTATCGGTTTTAACTGGGGAACTGGAACAGACTCGCTTGGTTCACTGTCAATTACTGTACTTCCGGACTGTCGAATTTTAGCTCAAGACGTAAACTTTGGTACAGCAGCGTTTGCTTCCAAGCTTGAACCTGTCCAGTCTTCTATGGGAATCCGTTGCTCGGTAAATACCCCATACTATGTCAGTTTAAATAATGGACTTTCCCCTCAAAATGGCGACCAACGAGCTATGAAGTCGCAAACTGGTAATACATTTTTAAAATACGATATTTTCAAGAACTCATCGAATGATCGATGGGGAAGTGGTAACGAGCGTTGGTCGAGTTTAAATGCGACTCTTAACCCCGGTGTACATAACGGAGTGACGCAGCAGAGCTATGTGTTTACCACAAAAATTGTTGATGAAAATGCAGACACGATCCCTGCGGGAACTTATCAAGACACGGTCACGGTACAAGTCGAGTTTTAAAATTTGTTTGGTTTGGTGTGAAAGATAAAAGCTCAGTTCATGGGCTTTTTGTCTTTAAATAGAATATGAAATTTCTGGTTCTTATAAACCTATTCCAGTTCCAATTGATTATCATCTTTGGTAATTTTAATTTTTAACTTCTTATATTTTCGCTTATTTGGATCTAGGGCTGAGTTCATCACTTCATCTGCAAAAGGCGGGCACTGCATCAATTTTGCATAAGCCCTATAGCCGATACGTATACGAGTAGGCGGGCAATCGGTTCTTTTTGAGTAGTATTCAATGAGTGAGTTCAGTTCTTGTAATAAAGTTTGCTGTTCCATCATACATACTTAACAATTAGATGACTTAAGCATAATAGACTTAGTCGTTTAGCGGAATATGCCTTTAAAATGTACAGCTATATAAATTGTGATGTAGTTCTCTAAAACACATATTTTATGTATGAAGTTTGTTTAGGAGAGATTTTGGATGTTTTTTTAATCGGATTGTCACAAAGAAAGGTTAATTTAAAGTCATAACAAAAATTGATGAAGATTGTTGCGAACAATAAAATCAAAAGCAATTTTCACAGACGTGGTCGTGAGGTAATTAGGGCTAATTCGAAAGAGTTGGCTTTTTTGTTTTAGTGCATTTGCTTAGATCAAGATGTCCTTTATTAACATTCAATTGCAAATTATCAAGTTCTAATATGGAACTTCATTTTTTAAGTAGATAAAAATAAAGGATCTTAAAAATGTTAATCTCAAGCGATAGATTACCAAAGAGTTTTAAAGACAAAGCCAATCAAAAGGTTGCCAAACTTTCAGGCTCATTGTTGGGAGCTGTTACACCAGAACGACAAGCAACATTGCCAAAAGAGTTTGAACTCAGTCCTCATACGCTTTATAAGCGCTTTGGTAGTGCACATTACGGGGTCATGATTCCTGACTTACCTGAACCATTTCGATATTTATCTTGGGCTTCGGTATTAGGTTATGTTGGATTTACGATTACAGATACCAACTATCAAATGTCTAAAGATGGAAAAGGGGATACAGCTTCTTTGGTACATGGAACAGCATTATCGACAACGCCTGAGGCCTACAGAACATTTTCAATCAAAAATGATATCAAGTTTAACCAAACGCCGTTCGCTATTAATTTTGACAATCAGAGTGTCATGCATGAGGATGGTGACGGATTTATATTAATTACTAAAAGAGAAGATTTAGAACTAGAACTTCATTTAAAGCCTACTAAAGCTATTTCATGGTTTGCCTATAGTACTTTTTATAAACATTTCAGTGTCTTGATGCATTATGAAGGCTACATTAAACAAAAAGGCAATAGTGAGACTGTTCAAGGGCTTTGTACGCTTGAGTCTTGGAAAGCTGTAGCGACCTCAATGCTCAAAAACAAATGGTTAGTTGAGAATATTCAACTCCCTGTAAAAGTCTTTAGCTATCAAGTTATTAATATTGACAATGAACAGCAGTTATTACTGGCTTTTATTTGCTATGAAGACCAACCCATTTTGACTTCTGTTTACTATCGTCATATTGATGGAACATCAATCCAATACAACGGCGATATACTTTTTGAAGTAACCAGTCTTCAAGAAAAACCACAGATTACACCTGATGGTTTTCCAATGAATTTACCAAATACTTTTCGCTGGGCTGCTTATCACAACAATCAAAAGGTTCTAGATATTTCAGCACAAGTAGACACTCCATATTGTTTTGGCTTGGCTGCTGGTTTCGTTTCTTCGTATGCATGGCAAGGCGAATTCTATGATCAGCCATTAGTAGGAAGGGGCTATCTGGAATATATTGACCGAAGATAAAATCGTTTTAAAACTTAGTTGTTTATCTACAGATTTAAGCGAACTAGAAAATATCTGTTTTATAAACCCAATTTAACAATAGATTTTAATTATTTATCCTTACTTTTTAATGATCTATTTTAAAACAGATGTCATTTTGTGTGCTTGACTGAAATAGGGTTGGGCACTATCCTTTGCCTGCTGACCTACATTGTCAGCCGGCTTTGACAGGCTGATTTAGACCGCATCAGAATTATTTCTTCTGAGGAATAGTTTTGTGTGTAAGCTTCTCGTCTCCTCCCGTTGCGGTAGGACGGGAGAGGGACACCTTCGGGTGTGCTGGCGTCTAACCAGTCTGTCAACCTTCTCTCGTTCTGCCACCATAATTATTTGACAGTAATTCGGTAGAACTTCTTTAGACATGAGGAGTCCTCTATGCGTACTAATTCTTTTTCTTTATTGGCTTTTGCCAAATTCTCTCTACTCATACCGCTTAAACAGTCTTTAAAACGATTTAACCGACTATAGGTTTCTACACCTTAAGAATCGTTACGACTAAAACATAGCAACAATAAACCAGAGATAGGCGAGCACATCATTATTGTGCGGCTTTTGCACGCCTGTATTTAGTACTCATTTTAAGAGTGACGGCATTTCTATCTCTTTTATATACAACAAAAAATTATTTTAAGCGGTATACATGAAAAATTTAGAAGTTTCATTTAGAGCAACGCGAGCGCTTTATACAGCAGCAGATTTATTTAAACAACACGGCTTTAACAAGGTCGGGGTAGACCGAATTGTTAGTGAGGCTAAAATGACTAAAGCCACCTTTTACAACTACTTTCACTCCAAAGAAAGATTAATTGAAATGTGTTTATTAGTTCAAAAAGAACACTTAAAAGAAAAAGTGAGAGCGGTGAGTGAATCTCGTCAATATCCAGATTTGGCTCTTAAGCTTAGACAAATTTACCTTTTACATGCGGACTTAAAAGGTGCGTATTATTTGTTGTTTAAAGCGATTTTTGAAATTAAAAAGCTTTATCCAAACGCCTACCAAACCGCAATTCGCTATAGGCGATGGCTTAAAAATGAAATTTTCTGGGTTCGGCGAGAATCTAAAAAAAGGGCTACGTATGAAGAGTCGGATATTTTTGTATTTATGATTGATGGTGCGATTTTTAGTCTTTTAGGTTCAAGCCAAAATGAAGAACCTGATCAGTTGCTAGATTACTTTTTAAAGGTAAATGCTTAAATTAAAACATTAAATTGAAAAACTGAAATAGCAAATTAAAGAACAGAAAGAAAAAAGTGAGGCTGCTAGAGCCTCACTTTATATAGGTGTTTATTTGCCTTTTTTAGTTTTTAAATACTCTGCATAAGCTTCATCTGCAAAGCGTCTTAAAGAGTCACCAATTGCAGCATATTGGTATTCATTCAAGTTAGCTAAAGATGCACGGGCAGAAGGGTGCTGCACACCGAAGCCAGAACCCGGTAATAAAACTACACCTGTTTCATCGGCAACTCTAAACAATAGCTCGGTCGGATTTTTATTTTTCATGACCCAATCAGCAAACTCATCTCCATAGAGAGTCCTTGATGTGTTTTCAAGGTTGACTAGCGTGTAATAATCAACAGCATTTGGATCTGTTGGAACCTCGACACCAAGCTGTCTATAAAGTGCTGCGTCGCGTTCACGAACAACAGATTTAACTGCTTTTTTATAGCTCTGGCGTGAGTCCATCATATTAAATAGCGCAAATAAAACCATTTGAACTTGCTGTGGGGTAGACAGACCAGCGGTATGGTTCAAAGCAACATTTCGGCTGTCTGCAACTAAACGGTCAATAAACTTAATGCTTGCTGGGTCGGTAGTTAAAGATGAGTAGCGTTCTTCAAGCTCTTTCTTCTCTTTTTTCGATAAGTTCGCAATTTGTTTATCAAGCACATTGTTATTTGAAAGTGCAATGACACCAAGTCGCCAGCCTGTCGCACCAAAGTATTTAGAGAACGAATAAACCAGAATCGTATTGTCAGGACAAATCGCAAATAGTGATTTGAAGTTATCGGCAAATGTACCGTAAACGTCATCGGTCAAAATGATCAGATCAGGGCGTTTTTTGACGATATCGGCCAAAATCGCAAGACCTTCATCACTCATTTTTACTGATGGCGGGTTACTTGGGTTGACTAAAAAGAAAGCTTTAATAGACGGATCTGCTAACTTTCTAAGCTCCGACTCTGGATATTGCCAATCGAGTTTAGGGTCTGCCGCAATTAATACTTCTTCGAGTTGATAATCATTGAGTTTTGGAATCTCAAGATATGGCGTGAAAATAGGGCTACCAATGACAATACGGTCACCATTTTTTATAATTTTATTTTCTTTTAATGAGTTAAAAATATAGGCCATTGCGGCTGTTCCGCCTTCAACCGCAAATAAATCTAAGTCTCTATTTTGCATGCCTTGTACGCCCATTTCTCGTAAGACGTACTCTTTAATAATCGTTTCACTCACTCGGAGCATTCGGTCTGGAACTGGGTAGTTACACCCTAAAATTCCTTCAACCATTTCAAGTAAAAAAAGATCTGGGTCTAAACCTAACTGGTCGCGCACATAAGACACGGCTTTGCCTAAAAAGACCACACCGGGTTTGTCACGGTTTTCCAAAATGAAATTATCAAAACGTGACTGGAGACCAACGGGGCGCGGGAAGCCACCTAAACCTTCCGGCATATAGGAAAATGAAAATTCCGATTCGGTCGCAGAAAACAGACCCAGTTGAAAGAATGCTCGACGTGGAATAGTCGCAAGAAAGTTCGGATTACCACGCCCAGCATTTAACATCATTCGGTCAGTTCTGCTTTGAGCTAATTCTATTAAATTATCTTTTAGTTCAAATGGGCTGAGTTTTGCGTATTTAGAATAATCGACTTTCCCCATGGGACGTCTCCTTAATTATAGTGAGATGAATAAAATTTCTAATTCAATGTATAAAGTTAAGCCAAGCCTACGATCAGTGGTCCGAGCAAGGTCAAGAACACATTTGCTAAGGCATAGGTAATTGCAAATGGAACAGTCGGAATCGAGTTTCCAGCTTTGTCTAAGATTGCACCAAATGCAGGGTTTGCACTGCGTGAACCAGATAGTGCACCTGCCATTACTGCAACGTTGTCATAACGCAGAACATAACGAGCAAAGAGCATGGAAAGTAGGAGAGGAACCAGTGTTACCACAACTCCAATCATAAAGAGTGAAAGACCACTTTCTTTAATGGTTTGAATAGCTTGTAAACCTGATTGTAAGCCGACGGCAGCAACGAAGCCTGCAAGACCCAAATCTTTAAGAAGCTGTGAAGCCGCTAAAGGCATATTGCCATGCACTTGATTTCGACTTCGAATCCAACCAAACAGAAGACCTGATAGTAAAGCACCGCCACCAGCACCAAGAGTTAATGGCACATCACCTAAACGAATCACAAATAGACCAATCACCAAACCGACCACAAGGCCAGCACCATGAAAAATCCAGTCTGTTTTTAAGCTTTCAGGTAGGGCTTTACCTGCTTCTTTCACCAAGCGGTCAAGGTCGCTTTTTGTACCATATATGGTGACCACATCGCCTTGACGTAAAACGGTGTCATCACTTAAAGGTTGTGGCTCATCCTTACGTTTAATCGCAAGTACATAAATACCGTGCTTTAAATATGCAGGCGTATTGGCCTTAATGTCTCCTAAAGTACGGTTGAGATATTTGGAATTTCTTAGGATGACATCGCTGGTATCCATAATCATTTCCATACCTTGCGATGACTGTAATTCGCTACCGATTTGCTCGGCAACTGAAACTACATTGGCACGGCGTCCAACCAGTAAAATGACATCGTCTGTTTGTAAAGTTAGCTCGGGAGCGACATCAATAAACTGATCTTTACGTTTTAACCGTTCAATCGTAATACTCGGCTCTTTTGCTTCAATTTCCGCAATAGTTTGCCCATTGGCTTGTTTAACTTTATAAATACGGCCAACAATTTCAGGCATTGCCATTTCTTGACCTGGGGCTAATTCAAAAGCACCTTTGAGTCGTTCACTCTGAGCTTTTAAAGCATCGTCGTGAATTTCTTTACCCATAAATTTAGGCAAGATGTTCACACAGACAATAATTGCTCCCAATGAACCGAAAATGTAAGTGACTGCATAGCCAATCGCGACATTTGCTTGAAGTCTTTGAATTTCTGCGAGTGGGAGATCGAGTCTAGAAATTTCATCTCCCGCAGTTCCAATAATGGCTGATTGAGTCATGCCGCCCGCAGCGAGACCCGCAGCCAAGCCTTTATCGAGATGAAAAATTTTAGCCATCACTAAAACAGTGACTAAACCACACACTGCCATGAATACTGCTAAAAGAATTTCTTTTATGGACTGTGGACCCAGCGATTTAAAAAACTGAGGACCACTTTCAAAGCCTACTGCGTAAATGAAGAGGGCAAATAAAATTGCTTTAACGCCATTATCGACAGGTACGCCAATAAGGCTTAAAACAACTGCGACGAGTAAGGAGCCTGCGACTCCACCAAACTGAAATTTTCCAAACTGGAATTGTCCAATCCAGAAGCCGATTGCGAGTGATAAGAACAATAATATTTCGGGGCTGTGCTTTAAAACACCTTGTAACCATTCAATCATTTTGATCTCACTTTTATTATTAGCTCTATCTTTAATATATAAATTTATTTATTTTTCATTTTTAAAATACAGTATGAAAATTACTTAAGCAAACCTTCAGGTTTAGTGGTTTTCTTAAGTTTAATTATAAAAAATAATGTGCTTAAAATACGTATGAACTAAGGTCTGGTGGTAATTCTGAGTGTTTAAATCAACTATTAATTTTTTAATGAAAGGTAAAATTTATTTACAATAATATAAAGAATATTTTATGAGATTAAAGCGTCTTGCTTATATCTAATCTTGAAAATAAATTTTTCAATATATTGATATTTAAATAATTAATTTTTAATTGCTAGACTGGTCTTAATTTCTATATAAATTAAAAAATAATCTACTTAAAATTGGTTTTTTGATAATTGTGTCGCATAAATTAATTTTTAATATATTTAAATTAATCTTCATAATTACATTTATTTTAAAGAAAAATATAAGATTTGAAATTACCGTTCTTGAATAGAATGTATATTTAAATATAAAAGTAATTAATTTTTTGGTTTTATGTTCTAATTAAAATTATCATATTAAAAAGAGAGGGTTATGGGTATTAAAAAAACTTTAGAACTACTCTATGACCGCTCATATTTTTAAGTAAATCTCTGTCCGCCTCTATAACCAACACGCTATTCTTTTGTACTGTTCTCCCAATGACTCACATGCCGTACTGTTCAGAAATGCTAAATTTCTGATGGTTCTGTGCTGTCACATGCTGATCTCAGATATTTTGGTCATAAAACTGTGTTATCTCAGCTTAAGCCTTTGACTTTTAGGTTCTATTTTAATTTGGCCACAGAATTTGTACAGATTATTCAGCAGTTTCAATAATATATTGAAGAGTACATGGTAATTTTCATCTCAAAATTTATGATGACTTGGATAGTTTTTCGATTGATTTATATTTTAATTTACCTTAGTAATAAAAAGAGTTTTGTGTGACACAGTTAAAACTATAAATCTCAGAGTATAACTATGAAGCTTAAAGAATTAGCAGGTTGTGAGGAATGCGATACTGTCTATCGTAGAACCCCGCTTGCTTATGGAAAAAGAGCTTATTGCTTATGCTGCGGTGCTGAACTCTATCGGCACACCAAACCTTTTTCGACGCTGTTGGCTTTAATATTAACGGCATTAATCGTATTTATTATTGCCAATAGCTTTCCTATTGTAAAAATTGAATTGCAGGGCAACATCTCTGAAACCACCTTACTGGGTGCGGTCTGGGTGATGTTTCATTATGATCGGGCTTTCGTTGGCTTACTCATCTTAATCACCACTTTTATTGTGCCGCTTTCCTATCTGTTATTACTTTCCTATGTGTTGGGCACAGTAAGTGTATTGAAGAAAAGACCCACATTTTTAGTGTTTGCCTTACGTACACTTTATTTTATGAGAGTGTGGGGAATGGTTGAGGTGTTCTTAATCGGGATTTTAGTTACGCTCGTAAAGTTAATAGGAATGGTGTTGGTGATTCCCGAGATTGCGTTATGGGCATTTGCGATCTTAAGTGTATTGTTGGTTTATATTACTTCCATAAAGGTGAGTGATATATGGAACGAAATTGATAGGTCACTGCCATGAAAACGATAAAAAATGTGACCCAAACACAAAGCTCGCAGCAAGGGTCAGTGCTTAAGCAATACCCAAGAGCCAAAGATCTCTCATTAATTGTGTGTCATTGCTGTGGCGTCGTAAATTCTGCTCAAAATGAAAAGAGACGAATCAACCAAAGCCATCAGGTGTTACGTTGTATTCGTTGTAATAGCGTTCTGCATTCACGTAAGCCAGCGAGTTTAAATCGAACTTTTGCCTTAGTGGTAGCTGCGACCATTCTCTATATTCCCGCCAATGTACTTCCAATGACGGTGACTGACTCACTGTTGGGTAGCCAGCAAGATACCATCATGAGTGGGGTCATTTACTTTTGGCAAAGTGGAGACTATCTGGTTTCAGTGGTTATTTTCATGGCCAGTATTTTTATTCCCATGTTGAAGCTACTAATTTTGTATTTTTTATTGGTGGCGGTATATCTTCAACAATCGTCAGCTTGGAAGTTTTTACCTGAGCAATGCGTTAAATTATATCGAGTTGTCGAGTTTATCGGCCGATGGTCAATGATTGACGTATTTGTGGTGGCACTCTTAACAGCGCTCATTCAGATTCAATCACTTGCTACCATTTTAGCAGGGCCGGGTTCGATCGCTTTTGGTGCGGTTGTGGTGTTAACCATGTTTGCATCGTTAAGTTTTGACCCACGGCTTATTTGGGATAACTTCTACGCATCTCAAAATACAAATAAGCCTTCTTCTTTTGCCTCAAACAAAACCAAGATTATTCAGGCAGAACACCCGCCGTTGAATAATGATTCCATTAATCCCAGTCAATAAAAGAACAATGAGTATGTCTGAAAATGAAATAACCCCTGGTAACTCAGATCGTCGTGATCCGGATGTTGAACTGGATAGCATGAATGATTTGCCAGAACCCCAAGAAAAGAAAAGTCGGTGGAAGCCTCTTTTAATTTGGCTCATTCCATTGATTGCTCTTTTAATCGCGCTTTCATTAGCGATAAAAGCGCTCTTGTCTCACGGCCCTACCATTGACGTATCTTTTAGGACGGCTGAGGGATTGGTCGCAGGTAAAACAACGGTCCGTTATAAACAGGTGGATATTGGCGTAGTACGCCAGATTGATCTTTCAGAAGACCGTTCACACGTGATTGCCAGAATTGATTTGCGCAAAGATGCCAGTAACTTTGCCGCAAAAGATTCACGGTTTTGGGTTGTGCGACCACGTATTGGGACGAGTGGGGTTTCAGGAATAGATACATTATTGTCAGGTTCATATATTGAAGTGGATGGTGGCAAGTCGGAAGAGAAAAAGCTTGAATTTACTGGCTTAGAAATACCGCCAGTGATAACTTCCGATGTGCCGGGCAAAGAATTTTTCTTAAATGCAGATGATTTGGGGTCTTTAGATGTCGGTTCCCCAATTTATTATCGTCGAATTAATGTGGGGCAAATTACAGCCTATAAGTTATCTGATGATGGTAAAACTGTAGAGCTGCAAACTTTTATCCGTGCACCATATGACAAGTTTGTCACCACCGATGCACGTTTTTGGCAGGCGAGTGGTATTGATGTGAGCTTGAATGCTTCAGGATTTAGTTTAGATACTCAATCGCTGGCAAGTATTGTCGCGGGCGGTATTGCTTTTGGAATTCCTGAAAGCTCGCGTGCTACTACAGCGGCAAATCATAGTCGCTTTAATCTGTGGGACTCGAAATCTGAGGCATTAAAAGAACCTGACGGGCAACCTCGTGGTGTGATTATGTACTTTGATCATTCATTACGTGGACTGTCTGTTGGCGCGCCAATTGATTTCATGGGCATTGAAATTGGTAATGTTAAATCGATTAATGCAGAGTTTTATAACAACTATAAGCAGATTCGTATGCGTGTTGAGGCGGTCATCTATCCGTCACGCGTTGAGAATGGACAGGCACTCAATCCAAACAGCAATATTTTCAAAGATTTTGTTGAACATGGTTGGCGTGCTCAAATGAGAACAGGCAACCTTCTCACGGGTCAAAACTATATTGCCCTAGATAAGTTCCCTAAAGCTAAACCAGCCACATTACAAATTTTGAGTGATGATCGTGTGGTGATTCCAACTACACCAACTGAACTGAGTGGCTTACAAGCACAAGTTTCTCAGATTGCTGATAAGTTAACTAAATTCCCGTTAGTTGAGATTGGGCAAGATGTACGTAAAACGCTCAACAATATGAACACAGCCATTGAGTCTACCGATAAATTGGTTAAACAGTTAGATGGAAAAGTTGCACCTGGTTTACAAGCAACCTTAGACGATGTTCGTAAAACTGTAAGATCGTCAGAGTCTATTTTGTCGAGCGATGCGCCGTTACAACAAGACGTACGTAAAGCATTGCAGCAAATGACACGTGCAGCTGCTTCATTACAGTTAATGGCAGACTATATTGAGCAACATCCTGAATCAATTATTCGTGGTAAAACACCAGAGACCGATGATGAAAAATAAAAACACTCTATCTTTTCAACATCCTAAAGCAGCCAAATGGCTGCTTGGGAGCGGCCTGTTTTTAACGGCAGTTGCCATGACGGCATGTTCGAGTTCGCCAACGCCAAATTATTATACAATGTCCCCTAAAATTACTGCGGCTACAAAATCAACTGTGCAGGTGATTGAGGTTTTACCCGTCGGGATTCCAGACCGATTGGACCGTGCGCCTTTGGTGCTCCAAGACAGTAGTGGTAAGTCTACGCTGTTAAATAATGAACGCTGGACATCGACCATGGGTACGCAATTACGCGATACCTTGTCGGCGGGTTTGCAGCAAAAATTAGGGGCAATTGACAGTTATAGCAGTGGGCTAGCTGGAAACAACCAACCTTTATATCGAGTTTCTACAGACTTTTCTCATTTTGATATTGTAGATAAAAGCTATATTAATATTGCGGTATCTTGGGTGGTGAAGCGTCAAATACCGCCCACTCAATTAGAGTCAAATAATGCAAAAGTCATCACGAATGCAGGATCTCAGCTCAATTGTCGAATTGCTTTTAAGCAGCCGATTGATCAGAAAGCTAAAAAGATGGAAGGTATTGTGAATGCTTCAAGTGAAGCAATGACCCAAATTATTAATACGGTTTCTTCTTCAATTGTGGCGCTAGATTCAAACAAGAAATCGGTTATTAGCAATGGTGTTTGTTCGTAAAACGCATCGTTTTTAATCAACCCCTTTATTTGTGTACAACAGATAAAGGGGTTTTATTTTTAGTTGCCTCTATAGGTTGAATAACCGTAAGGGCTGAGTAATAAAGGAATATGGTAGTGATTTACGCTTCCATCGACTTTAAAAATTACAGGAACCTCGGCAAAAAAAGTTTGTTGTTTGTTCTTTTTAAACCAGTCTTCTGTTTTAAAAGTAACTTTATAAATACCTTGCTCTAGTTTTTTATTTTCTGGATAGAGCGCAGTAATACGACCATTTGAATCTGTCACTTGCTGGTTGAGTTTAACCCACTGGTTATTGGTGTTTTTCTCTAAAACGACTTCAACCTGAGAAGAGGGTAAACCCGTTTCTAGATTTAACACATGCACACTTAGCGGATTAGTTTGTGCAAATGTAGCCGAAGCAATAAATAAAGAAGATAAAGCAATAAATGATTTAGTCATGGTGAACTCCTTATGAATGAAAAACGGTTTCAATGGCTTTGTTTGCGCATTGATTGTCATTTTGTGCGCCGCCAGCACCCGCAACGCCAATCGCGCCGATCACTTGGTTCTCAAAACGAACAGGTACTCCGCCGCCTAACAAAAGTAAATTTGCTACAGTGGTTAAATTTTTTGCATCGGGGTTTTGGTTACTGTTTTGGCTTAAAACCAAGGTCGATGTTTTGGTAGATAACGCGGTATAGGCTTTTTTCTCTGCAGCCATTAAATTATGCGGGCCAACCAACTCATGCCGTTCGGCAGTTAATGGATTACCGCCGCGATCTACAACAACAACCGCAATATTTTGATTTAATTTTTTGCATGCCTCTTTCGCACTGTCGGCTAACAGGTGGGCAGTTTTGAGATCTAACGAATAAACTTGATTCAAAGCAGGGGGCTGTGCAAAAGTACTATTACCAAATAGCACGGCTGCTAACATCAGCCAGTTCAATTTTTTCATAATGATTGCCTCTATGTCGCTTTGAAAATCTTAAACAAATTGCTTAATTTCAAGCATGACAATCACATTACAAAGTTGTCATCTCTCAAATGAGTCTCTACAAAATGCGTATCCTTATTATTGAAGACGAGATCAAGATCGCCACTTATTTGGTCAAAGGATTAAAAGAGTCTGGATATCAAGCGGAGTGTGTTCACTTAGGGCTGCAAGGTTTGGAAATGCTAAAGAGAGATCAATATGACTTGCTTATTCTTGACGTCATGTTGCCGGACATAGACGGCTGGAGCGTATTACAGGTCCTACGCCAGTTTTCAAAAATTCCGGTGATTTTTTTAACGGCAAAAGATCAGGTCATAGATAGAGTTAAAGGGTTAGAGTTGGGTGCAGATGATTACTTGGCTAAACCTTTTTCCTATATTGAACTGTTGGCACGTATTAAAAGTCTGTTAAGACGACAGCAATATCTGCAAGAAAATGAGCTATCTATTAGCGATTTAAAAATGGATGTGGTTAGCCATAAAGTTTGGCGTAGTGGCAACTTAATTGAGCTGAGTAAAACCGAATTTAATTTGTTGCGCTATCTATTGCTCAACAAAGAGCAAATTGTGACACGCAGACAAATTGGTTCCGAAGTTTGGAATATTAACTTTGACACTGATACCAACTTTATTGATGTCGCTGTACGCCGTTTACGAAGCAAAATTGATGAAGGATATGAATTAAAACTCATTCATACCATACGTGGCTTGGGCTATAAAATTTCGGTTAGCTTATGAACTTTAAATTTCTGCGTTCTCTCGAAGTCCGTATTACATTACTGGTCACGCTTTGTTCTGCCTTAATTTTATGTTCCGTCGGCTTTATGACCTATTTAGGCATTAACCAAATTTTATTGAAGCAACAAGATAAAGCTTTAGCAGAGCGAATTAACCGTTTGGAAATTTTGCTGCAAGATAGCGAAAATGTAGAGCAAATTATTGCGCGTCCTAAGCTGTATCAAAACATGCTCGGCAACCAAGACAACTTGTTTCTGCTCATCCATAAAGACAAAACTTTAATTAATATCAATCCGCTCCACATTCAACTGCCTGAACTTGCACAGCGCAACAGTCTTCAATTTCAAGATTTAGTTAACAACTCATATCCAACACGCATTGCTTGGAAAACCATAAAAATTAATAACGAGCCTTATGTGCTCATTGCAGGTAAACAGTGGTCGGAACGCATCAATATTCTTTTACCTTTTCAAGAAAGTTTGTTGATGTATGTGGTCGGGGGCGCGCTTGCAATCTTTGTGCTTTGTATTTTAGCGTGTCATTTTGGTTTACGGTCGCTGCAACAGCTTCGCAAGCAAACTCATTCTATTAACGTAAATCAGCTACAGAAACGGTTAAACCTCCTAAATTCACCTTTAGAAGTTGATCTACTTTCAAAAGATATAAACCATATGCTTGAGCGTATTGAAAAGGGCTATACCCAGCTCAACCGATTTTCTGAAGATATTGCACATGAGTTCCGCACACCTTTAAATAATCTGATTGGGCAAACCGAGATTGCTTTAACTGGCGAACGTTCGGTTGAACAATATGAAGATTTACTGGTTTCTCATTTAGATGATTACCACAGATTAAAACGCATGATTGATAGCATGCTTTTCTTGGCAAGAGCCGATCAGAAAATGGTGCTTGTAAATAAACAAGAAATAAATATCCAAGATGTTATTGATGGGTTATGCCAGATTTTTGAATATCAGGCCGAGGAACAAGACTGTCATTTTAGTTTTAACTTAGAAGCTCAAACGTTATTTGCAGATCCTGAGCTTTTTCAAAGAGCCGTTTATAACCTGATTTTAAATGCGTTGGTTCACGGTGGTGACAAGCGAACTATTTATATCGCAACAAAACATAAGATGATTGAGCATAAGCAATGGGTCAGCCTAACTGTGGTAACGGGTGGTATTTCAATTGCTGAACATCAACTTGAGCATCTTTTTGAAAGATTTTACCAATGCCACTCAAGTCGAAGTGATGAGAATCAAACAGGTGGATTAGGCCTATCGATTGTTGCTTCAATTATGGATCTACATGATGGCCGCTATCGAGTTTATAACACGGTTGAGGGTGTGTGCTTTGAGCTTGATTTTCCAGTTGCCGATGCTCTAAAGAAATACAATTAAATCCTTATTAATGTTGCTTAATTTTTAAAATTCACACTTTGTTCACAGCCCTCTGAAGTATGTTTAAACGTATGAAATAAACAGAAGAGGGCAATCATGAAATTATTATTTAAATCACTTGTCATCAGCAGTAGCCTTGCAGCGGTTAGCTTAATGCTTCCTTTGAGCACCTTTGCCGACACCAATACTAAACCTGTCGCTGTTGATTCTATCGATATTAATAAATATGCAGGTAAGTGGTATGAAATTGCGCATTTACCTATGTTTTTTCAGCGTAATTGTGTAGCCAATACAACTGCAAACTATTCTATTAACGCAGACAAAACCGTTGGTGTTTTAAATAGTTGTACGACTAAAAAAGGCGAAATGATCTCATCAGAAGGCGTTGCTTATCCGCAAAATGAAGGCAACAGTAAATTGAAGGTGAGCTTTTTACCTTCTGGCCTCCGATGGATTCCTTTTACAAAAGGCGATTACTGGGTTTTAAGAGTTGACCCAAATTATCAGGTCGCTTTAGTGGGTGGCCCAAGCCATAAATATTTATGGATTCTTTCTCGTAGCCCTCAACTTGATGAGGCGACATATCAGTCTTATCTGCAAACCGCAAAAAGCTATGGCTACGACGTTTCTAAACTCGTTAAAACAACTCAGTCTAAATAGTGAAATGCTGGTTGCGTAGATGCTTATATTTATCTCGTAACCGAGTGAACTTCACATAAATTTCATTGCGCATTTTCTAAATTAGAACCAAAAGAAATGCTTTAGATCAGGAAGAATCAATGTCTAAATTTTTTCTGCGCTGGATCGATAGCTGGTCAGATTCAGAAAATGCGCAAGTGGGTGCTTCTAGCGAATATGTCATTGAAAAGAAAATTCAATGGTTAAGAATTATTCCTTTTATTTTATTACATATCGCTTGCTTAGCTGCATTTTGGGTGGGCGTATCTTGGTTTGCTGTGATCTTCATGCTGGGATTTTATTTTCTTCGCATGTTTGCAATTACCGCTTTTTTTCACCGCTATCTTTCGCATAAAACTTTTCAGACATCACGTATTGTTCAATTCATTTTTGTACTGATCGGGACCATGAGTGCGCAGCGCGGACCTTTATGGTGGGCAGCACATCACCGTTATCACCATCACTTTACCGACACCGATCAGGACCCGCATTCAGCGAAAGCAGGCTTTTGGTATTCGCATGTAGGCTGGTTTTTAAATGAGCAAAATTTTGCTACTCGAAAAAAAGTCATTAAAGACTGGTTGAAATATCCTGAGCTGATTTGGCTAGACCGATTTAGTTTGCCTATTGTGATTTTGACGGCCTTAGCAATTTATGGTTTAGGTTCTTGGCTTGCACAACATTTTCCTGAGTTGGGCACCAATGGCTTACAGCTTTTGGTGTGGGGATTTGTGATTTCCACTGTTCTATTAACACATGCAACCTTGTGTATTAATTCACTCGCTCATCGTTATGGCTCACGTGAGTTTAATACCCCAGATGATAGCCGTAATAACTTCCTACTTTCTTTAATTACCTTGGGTGAAGGATGGCACAACAACCATCACTTTTACGCAGGCAGTGTGCGACAAGGCTTTTATTGGTGGCAGATTGATATCACCTTTTATGTGCTTAAACTGATGTCTTTATTTGGTTTGGTGTGGGGACTAAAGCCAGTACCAGACAAGGTTTATCAATATAAAAAGATTAAAAACCTATCGATAGAAAAAATTGAAAACGGTGAAGTGTTATGAAAATTGCCATTATTGGTTCAGGTATATCTGGACTTTACGCAGCTTGGAGATTGTCGGAACAACATCAAGTCACTGTGTATGAAAAAAATAACTATTTTGGCGGTCATACTGACACTCACGAGCTAGAGATAGAAGGCACTAAAGTCGCGGTAGATAGTGGTTTTATTGTGTTTAATGGCTATAACTATCCGTTATTTACCAACATGCTTAAAAAATTAGGCGTAGAAACTCAAAGCAGCGATATGAGTTTTTCGGTGAATAATCTGGTCAGTGGACTTCAATATAATCCTTCAAAAAAATGGTCGCTCTTTGCCCGTCCGCAGAACTTTTTAAACCGAAAATTTCTGCAAATGCTCTCAGATTTGCTGCGTTTTTATGATGACAATAAAGATATAGATGTGGCAGATATTGATCCTAATTTATCGATTGAAGACTATTTGGACCTTCACAAATATAGTCATGAGTTTCGTTATGAACATCTTTATCCGATGTGCGGTGCCTTATGGTCGGCACCCGTTGAGCAGGTAGGCCAAATTCCATATCGATTTGTGGTGAGCTTTTTTCAGCATCACCGCATGTTGCAGTTAAAAGAGCGGCCGCAATGGCAAACGGTTAAACATGGTTCGGCAAGCTATATTCGTGCTATTCAAAAGAATTGCCAATCCATTGAGTGGAAATTTGCAGAAGTAAAAGCTGTGAGCCGTTCACCAGAAACAGTTTTGATCGAAACCGTTGAAGGGCAAGAGCAATATGACTGGGTGATTTTTGCAAGCCATGCTGACGATAGCCTAAGTTTAATTAAAGATGCATCGGAGCTTGAACAAGAAATATTAAGCCAATTTGGTTATCAAGATAATCGAATGGTCGTCCATCGTGATCTTTCAATTATGCCTAAAAGCCGTTTGCAGTGGGCAAGCTGGCATGTACATGTAACACCAAAATCTCAAGTTCAAAACGAAGTATCCGACATATATTATGGTTTTACCTACTGGATGAATAATTTGCAGAATTTATCCTGCGCTACTCAGATTTTTTCTACGTTAAATCCGAATATGAAAATTAAAGCTCAAGACATCTTGGTTGAGCGGCAATACCGGCATCCCGTATTTGATGCAAAAGCGATTCAAGCTCAATCTCGTTGGTATGAAATTAATGGGCAAAATCGTACTTCATTTTGTGGAGCATATTGGGGCTGGGGCTTTCATGAAGACGGTGCCCGTAGTGCAGCACGTGTTGTTGAGCAACTCTTAGCGCTATAAGAATAAATAAGGAGCTTTCAAATGTTATTAAATAAACTTGCTATCGCTCCTGCGCTTATTCGTCATCGGCGTTATAGCCCAAAACCGCATGAGTTTACATCGACCTTAAATTATTTATGGTTCGATCCAGATCAATTAGTTGATATCACAAAAGATTGTTCACTCTGGTCGACGGATCATTGGAATGTACTAAATCTATCTAAAAATGATTTTTTAAACATGTATCACGGTTCTATAAGGGATAGAGTAGAGAAAGCGATACTACAAAATAATCACTTACATCTTCGGCCAGACTGGCAAATCCGAGTGTTGGCTTTGCCTCGTTGTTTAGGTTTTCGGTTTAATTCGGTCGTATTTTATTTTGTCTTAAATAAAGCCGGAAAACCGCTCTTTATTCTTAGTGAAATCACCAATACTCCGTGGAATGAACGAAAAGTCTATACACACGAATGTATAAAACAACAAGGTCAGGTAGGTGACTATCAAAGTTTCGATTTTAACTTTGAAAAATCATTTCATGTTTCGCCATTTATGCCCATGCAGTTGACTTACCGTTGGCGATTTAGTTTTTCAGATCAGCAGAATGTCATTCACATGCAGCTTTTTGAAGAGCAGAAACAAGTCTTTGATGCCACTATGCGTTTTGAGCTTGTGCCCATCACATTTCCTTCACAGCAATATCGATATGCTCTTATAAACAGCCTAGCGCCTTTTAAAATGTTGTTTTCAATATATTTAGAGGCATTTAAGTTGTGGCGAAAAAAAGTTCCATTTTATCGTCATCCTAAAAAGATCAAGGTAGATAAGACATGATAAAAACATTTCTTTATGGTGAAGATGACTCACTGCCGTTATTGCTCAAGAGTCTTCTCAAACTACGTCATGGACAGATCACTTTTCAGGGCGCGTGGAATGGGACGGTCGGTGAAGTTTCAGACTTACATGCTGTGATTGAAGTTCACAATCCTTTATTGATGGATCTCATTTTAAAAAATGGTGTTTTGGGAGCAGCAGAAGGCTACATCCGTGGTGACTGGAGCAGCGAGCACCTTGTCGAGTTGATTCAGATCTTGGCACGTAATCGAGCTGTATTGGACCAAATCAACCAGAATGTTATTGCTCAAGCGAGCCAGTTTTTTCTTAAAGCGTGGTATCAAAATCGAAAGAACTCTATAAGTGGTAGCCGTAAAAATATTGCCGAGCACTACGACTTAAGCAACGACTTTTTTAAATTATTTTTAGATCCGTCTTTAATGTATTCGAGCGCCGTTTTTGAAAATGAAAACATGACTCTCGAAGAAGCATCTGATTTAAAAAAAGAGATCATTTGTAAAAAGTTAGATTTAAAACCGCTAGATCATTTGGTTGAAATTGGAAGTGGGTGGGGTGGTTTTGCCATTTATGCAGCTCAACATTATGGCTGTAGAGTAACCACCATTACCATTTCACAAGCTCAATATGATGAAGCCATTACTCGTGTAAATGAAGCTGGCTTGGCACATCGAATTGATGTGCAACTTAAAGACTACCGTTTGCTCGAAGGTAAGTTCGATAAGCTGGTTTCAATTGAGATGGTTGAGGCGGTTGGTGCGCAATATTTATCGACATACTTTGATCAATGTAAAGCACTCTTAAAACCGAAAGGTTTGGCATTTATTCAAGCCATTACCATTGAAGATTTCCGATATAAAAAAGCATTAAATACAGTTGATTATATTAAGCGCTATATTTTCCCGGGTAGCTTCATTCCTAGCATAAGTGTATTAACTCAAACCGCCTCTGAGAGTGGTTTAAGGTTAAAACATTTAAATGATATTGGTTTAAGTTATGCACAAACACTTCATCACTGGCGAGCGCGTTTTTTAGCAGCGCGGGAACAAGTATTGGCTCTAGGTTTTGATGAAAACTTCATTCGCATGTGGGATTTTTATTTATGTTATTGCGAAGGTGGTTTTAAAGAAGGCGTGATAAGCAATGTTCACTTGTTGTTTGAAAGTACCAGCTACTAAATCAAACAGCTCAAGTAAGGAGACTGCTCATGTTTTGGAATTTACTGATTCTAGATTTAATGATCATGTTGCTGAGCTGGCTACTTGCCACTCTAAATGGCAGAGCTGGAATTGTAGATGCTGCATGGAGTTTCTGTCTGGCAGTAAACATTATTGTGTCTTCTTTACTCATTTCAGTTGCCCCAGTTGAAGTGCGTCTTTTTATCGGTATTTTTAGCGGCTTATGGTTTTTAAGATTATTTTGGCACCTGTTAAGACGTTATCAATCTGAACAAAAAGAAGATGGACGTTACGCGAGCATGCGTAAAGCGATGGGTAAGTTTCAGCATATTGGCTTTTTATTATTTTTTATCTTTCAAACACTTTTAGTGCTTTTGTTCTTTTTGCCGATGTGGATGCTCCTCAATGTAGAGACAACTGAATGGAGTAGTGGATATAAAGTCGCTTTAGTAATTGCTGCTGTTATCATGGCAATTGCTTTCATTGGAGAGCAGCTCGCTGATCAGCAGTTATACCGATTTAAATTAAATCCAGATCATCATGGCAAAACGATGGATCAGGGTTTATGGCGTTATTCACGGCACCCCAATTATTTTTTTGAATGGTTACACTGGTTTGCCTATCCAATTATTGGTTTAGCAGCAGGCCAATATGTATTGTGGATTTATCCGTTACTGATGTGGCTATTTTTATATTACGTCACGGGTATTCCATTTAGTGAAAAACAAGCAATTAAAAGTCGCGGTCAAAATTATCTTGATTATCAACAAAAAACATCAATGTTTATTCCGCGAAAACCCAAAAAATAGGTGCGCATATGGATTTTATTGTTCATCAGTCTTTGAAAATTGTTGAAAGTGGTGTGATTCCAGATCATGCAATTCGAGCTGCAATTCGTGCTTTAAGTAAAAAGCGCTTAATCCAAGAAGGCCGTTATGATCCTGAGCAAGGAGCGCAGCGCTACATGGATGTGCTTAATATGCTGAAGAAGAGCGAAATCGCGGTTGAAACGGATAAGGCAAACGAGCAGCACTATGAATTGCCGACCGAGTTTTTTCAGGCGGTGCTTGGAAAAAGACTCAAATATAGTGCGTGTTATTTTCCGACTAAAACAACAACTTTAGATCAGGCAGAAGAGTTGGCTCTTCAGCTTTATTGTGAAAGAGCACAACTTAAAAACGGTCAACAGATTTTAGAGTTAGGCTGTGGTTGGGGCTCTTTAACTTTGTGGATGGCAGAAAACTATCCAGGCTCACAGATTACGGCTGTTTCAAATTCTGCAACTCAGAAAAAGCATATTCTTCGGCAAGCAGAATTGAGAGGTTTAACCAATGTTGAAGTGCTTACCTGTGATGTGAATGTACTTGACTTAGACCAAGACAAGTTTGATCGTGTTGTATCGGTCGAAATGTTTGAACACGTTCGTAATTACCAACGTCTTTTTGAAAAAATTCAGGGCTGGTTAAAAGCAGACGGCTTACTTTGGTGTCATATTTTTTGCCATCGCTTTTTACATTATCCTTTTGAAGTAAAATCAGATTATGATTGGATGTCCAAGTATTTCTTTACTGGCGGTTTAATGCCTTCGACTTCGACTTTTTTGCATTTTCAAGAGCATTTAGAGTTGGCTCAACAGTGGCAGTGGTCGGGTGAGCACTATATGAGAACGGCAAATGCTTGGCTTGATAACATGGATAACCAAGAAGTCGAACTGAAGCCCCTGTTTAAAAAAATCTATGGAAAAGATGCCAATATTTGGTGGCAACGCTGGCGTATTTTCTTCATGGCTTGTGCTGAGTTATTTGGTTTTGAGCAAGGTCAAGAATGGGTCATTGGTCACTTTTTATTTAAAAAGCGATCATAGTAATTTCTATAGCCTATCCCGGCGATAAAGATATGATAAAAACTCGACATGATGGCAAAGCGAGTCATCCATTAGCCCAAATGTTCAATCGATATTACTGGTTGCAGATTGGTCTGATTGCATTATCGATCGTGGTCGGGTTGGCTTGTAGTGCTTGGGTGATTAAGGGCTCTTTACTTAAAACCGCTTTAGAACAGGAAATGGAGCATTACTGGTTACGCATAGAACGTAATCCAAATGCTGATTTACCAGATACTAAAAATTTATATGGATATCGGTGGAATACACAGGCCGCGCCTCAACCTTTTCGGGGCATGCATTTAGAGAGTGGCGTGCACCGAGTATTCGTTGATGGTAAAGAACGAATGACGGTCTATGGTGAGCGTAATGGTCAGCATGTTCTATTGGTATTTGGCGAAAGCAATGTTAATAAGCTGATCTGGTTATTTGGTCTTGCTCCACTGATGTTCAGCTTATCTGTTCTATATAGCTTTTTGTGGTGGTCAAACCGAAGAGCAAGACGCTATTTTTCCCCAATTACGCGCTTAGCGAACGCTTTAGAAAATATTGATTGGGCACATCAAGATACTCAGGCATCTCCTTTTAGAGATATTAATACCAATGGCAACATGGAAGCCGAATATCTCAAACAAGCTTTAGAAAAATATCATCAAGTTTTAAGTGATTTTATTCGACGTGAAAGAGAATTTACTGGAGATGTGAGCCATGAGTTACGCACTCCACTCACCATTTTGAAAGGTAATGTGCAACTTTGTCAGGCGAAATATGGAGACGATAAATCTTTAGTCCGTCTTCATAACACAATTGAAGACATGCAGTTGCTCGTTGATACCTTACTTGCGATTGCTCGGAATACGGTAAAAAGCTTGCCGTCTGAGAAAAATTTATTATCCAAAACGGTAAAAGATCTTGTTGAAAGTTTAGAAGCGGTGAGTGTAGGTAAAGGGATACAGATTAATATTCAACCTGACGTTTCTGAGCAGCCACGTTGGTTATATCCTTCGATGACTCAAATGGTTTTAGGTAATATTTTACGTAATGCGCTGAACTATTCTCAAGGCTCACAAATCGATATCATTCAACAAAAAAACAGCCTGATTATTGCAGATAACGGAATTGGAATTTCTTTACCTAACGATGTAAAGGTGCAAGAGCTCAGCGATTCGCAACTTTCCTTAAAGGCTAAAGGCCATGGAATTGGCTTGCAATTGGTACAAAAGCTTTGCAAACAACTAGGATGGAGAGTGGAGCTGTTTGATCGACAATATTATTTAACCACTCATCCTGAACTCGATTTGGAGCCAACCACGGGCTTAATTGTTGTGGTCTATTTAAGTTAAGTTGCGGAATCTTCCAAAGCAATTTTTAAACCGACACCTGCCACTGTATGTAATAGTTTAGGATCAAAAGGTTTATCAACCATTTTTCTTAGGTTATAGATATGACTGCGTAACGCATCGCTTTCAGGTTCTTCGTCTCCCCATAATTCCATCATCAGTTCTTGCTTAGTCACTACTTTTGGAGACTGGCGCATCAAAATTTTTAATAGTTTAAATTGAATAGGGGGTAACTCGATATTATTTCCGGCACGAACCACAGTTTGAGTTGAGCTATCAAGAATTAAGTCGTGAATTTGAATTTTATGGTGAGTGACTTCACCAGCTGCTCTTTTTATTAATGCACGAATCCGCATCACTAATTCATTAAAATCAAAAGGTTTTACCAAATAATCATCTGTGCCAGCAGTAAAACCTTTAAGTTTGTCATCTAAAGTATCTCTTGCTGTGAGCATAAGAACGGGAATATCAACGCCTTGTTCGGTACGTAGCCAGTTACATAGGTCATAACCCGAGCCATCGGGCAAATTTATATCGAGCAACAAAAGATGATAATGCTGAGATTTGAGAAAAGTCCGTGCAGCATCTAAATTACGTGCATGATCGACAACATAATCATGCACTTCAAGAAATTCGCAGACCGTTGCTGCGAGTTCAAAATGGTCCTCAACCATGAGGATAAAGTGATTACCCATGAGATTTTATTAAGCCATTAATTTAATAATTGTTGTTTTAATTTAGCATTAAACGGTTCGCTACCAAACCAGATTTTAAAATATTGATTTGCATTCGGATTGTTCAAAGAGCCGAGTAGCTTCTGGTTTAATTTTAATTCTAGTTTTTGATTTTCATGTTGATAGTAGAGACTATAAAGATCTCCACTCTTAATTGGCCTATATAGTTCATTAATATGATTAAGCGGGGATTTCGCATCAAAGCCGCTAACATTTTTCTTCAAAAAGTGGGTTGCTGCACGTTTAAATGCCCACTCGGGAATATCGCGGTTATAGCTAAAGTCCATTTTGATGCTTTGGTTCTGCCAATTTTTTAGGCAATCTTCAGCAAAGTAACTGACATTTCCCACTTTCTTGCTCGTCACCATTAAAGGAGCTGAACTGCATTTTTTTAGTTCAGCCGCATTGGCTTGAGATACGATTAAGATTCCCAGAAATATCAAGATTCGACTTTTTTGAACGGTAATACCCATTTATATACTCCTCCAAATATTGGTAAAGAACGGTAAAGGCCATTTGCCGGATCCCAATAATCTTGCTGGAAAATAATTTTTTGTTGCTCATTAATCTTAATTTGACTAATTCCATAAGAAGCCATGGTTTTTGAGCGACCTAGCATTTTAAAGTCATAGGTCATGTACCAATGAATGTAGGCTGTATCTTGGTGATGAGTTGCACTAATGAGTTTTACCGTGACATTACTCACTCGGGCATTCATGCCTTCAAAATGCTTAATCAGATCTTTCTTTTGAGAGAACTGCGAGAGTGTATCGTTGATATAGAGCTGATCAGCGTAAAGATTGCTAGCATTATTTACAAAAGAAGGAGTACCGAGCGTATTAAATGCAGCGACAAAACGATTGCCGACATCTAGCGCCTGTTGATCATCTAATTCTATACCAGTAATTTTTTGTTCAGCTTTGCCATAGTCACCTGAGTAACTAGGCACACTTTTACACGCCGTTAAACCTACCAAAGTAATCAACCCTAGGGCTGTAGTTATAATTTTCATGTCGATATCCAAGCCAACTTTATAAGATCAAATTAAAGAGCTGGTCGTGAATTTTGCGTGAATTCTTATGTTTTATGATTTGGGATTTAATGCTGGTTTCTTTGAGGCAAATAGATCTTCACTAACTTAAAGTTTTTTATAGTAATGCTTTATTTTTTATCAAAGAAATTACAGATCTTTTTTGAAAAAGATAACATCCATATTCATGTAACTAGATGAATTTGTTTTTTCAAAACCAAGTTTATTTAATAGGTTGTGGGCAGGTAAATTATCTTTTTCTGAAAAAGCGATCACATGCTTAAATTTTCGACTTTGCATGTCTTCTAGTAACTTAAGTGAAGCTTCAACAATATAACCTTTATTTCGCTCAGTTTTAATAAGTCTAAAACCTAGTTCAGCTTCTGTCTTGCTATCAACCTCACAAGTTTCAAAACCACAATAACCAATAATTTTATGGGTATCTTTTAAAACGATAGCCATCTTGCCAAAATTATGATTTTTATAGTGCTCCAAAATTTCTAAAAAACGATCAGTTGCTGCCTCAGTTGATAAGGCACCATGAGGTGAAAAAGCCATAAAATCTTTGTCTTGAAACATCTCCAACATAATAGGTAAGTTTTCTTCAAGGAATGGCCGTAAAATTAAACGTTCTGTTTCTAACATAGAGTTCTTATTAAATAGTTTAAAAAATTATAGCTTATAAGATGAATAATAATTCAATAAAGAAAGCAATTTTATTCTAGCTGCGCTTTACCCATAAGAGATATAGATAAATTTTACATAAATAGAAGGATTCAATAATGAAAACAATCGGCTTATTAGGTGGAATGAGTTGGGAATCGACAGCGCTTTATTATCAGAAAATTAATAAAATGGTTCATCATAAATTAGGAAAATTGCACTCAGCTAAGGTCATTATTAATAGTGTTGATTTTGAAGAAATAGCAGCCTTGCAAGCGAAGGGTTTATGGCAAGAAGCTGGCACATATTTAGCTGAGCAAGCACAAAATTTAGAAAAAGCAGGGGCAGATTGTATTTTGGTGTGTACTAACACCATGCATAAAGTTGCTGCACAGATTGAAGATTCAATTACGGTTCCTTTCTTACACATTGCTGATGCAACTGCAAAAGAAATTTTGAGTCAAAACATTGGTAAAGTTGCATTGTTAGGGACTGCTTTTACAATGGAGCAAGATTTTTATAAAGCTCGATTACAAGATCATAGAATTGATGTTGTTATTCCAAATGAAGAAGATCGAAAGACAGTCCATCACATTATTTATGAAGAACTTTGTTTAGGTGTGATTAACCCCGATTCTCAGCAAAAGTATATTGCTATTGTAGAGAGGCTTATAGCTGAAGGTGCCCAAGGAATTATCTTAGGTTGTACCGAAATTTGTATGTTAATTGGTGAGCTTAAATTCTCGGTTCCTTTATTTGATACGACCACCATTCATGCAAAAGAGGCGGTGAGTTTTAGCTTGAATGAAAATAAGAATTTTCATAGCACCAATTTAAATATATCTGCTGCAATTTCTGGGAATACTGTTTAGCAATATTTGGAATATCCTTTGTCATTAAACGTTAAGCTTGTGTCGTCAAATGTAAAGTGGCCCATATCCTAACTGTTGTAATTTTGGTTATTGCTTTTATATGCACTCAATAAAAAACCAAAATATGGAATAGGACATGACGTTGACGAAAGCTATACGTTTCTATGGAACAGGAACGCCAGAAGTATTGCGCTATGAAGATGTAGAAGTAGGAGATCCAAAAGCAGGGGAAGTACGCCTACGTCATGTGGCAGTCGGTTTAAATTATGCCGATACATATTTTCGTAATGGAACCTATCAAATTCCAATGCCTAATGGCATGGGCGTCGAAGCATCTGGTGTTATCGAAGCTTTAGGTGAAGGAGTAACTCAGCTTAAAGTAGGTGATCGAGTTACCTATACAGGTTTTTTAAATACGTTAGGTGCATATAGCACCCACCGTTTAATTCCAGCAAATGCTTTAATTAAATTACCCGAAGAAATTTCTTGTGAAACAGCGGCAGCCATGACCATGCGAGGGTTGACCGCTGCTTATCTAATGCGCCGCATTTATGACTTTAAAGCGGGCGATTCAATTTTATTACATGCAGCCGCAGGTGGTGTTGGGCTGATCGTTTCTCAATGGGCTAAATTACTTGGCCTAACTGTTATCGGGACCACATCTTCAGAAGAAAAAGCTGCCGTAGCGCGAGCTCATGGTTGTGATCATGTCATTAACTACAGTCATGAAAATGTTGCTGAGCGTGTACGTGAGTTAACAGGCGGCGTGGGTGTAAATGTCGTTTTCGATAGTGTTGGCCAAGCCACTTTCATGAGTTCATTAGACTCTCTCAAACGCCGTGGTTTGTTGGTCTGCGTGGGAACAGCGTCTGGTCCAATCCCTGCTTTTGATCCGGTATTACTCGCCGTGAAAGGATCATTGTTTGTCACACGTCCAGCTTTGGCAGATTACATTGCAGATCCTGCTGAGAAGAAAGAACTGGCAAATGAATTATTTGATCATGTTCGACATGGGCGAATCAAAATTGAAATTAATCAGCGCTATGAGCTAAAGGATGCCGTGCAAGCTCATCGTGATTTGGAAGCACGTAAAACAATAGGTTCATCAATCTTTGTAATTTGAAGGGATTTCTTATGCAAATTGAACAGTTAACTTGCAATATTGGTGCAGAGCTCAGTGGCGTCAAACTTGCTGATGCGATTTATGATGATGGATTATTTGCTGAAATTCGCACACAACTACTTAAACATCGTGTGTTGTTTTTACGAGATCAGCACTTAACCCGTCAGGATCATGTCGCATTTGCAGAAAAATTTGGACAATTAGAAGATCATCCCGCGGTAGGCAGCCATCCTGATCATCCGGGTTTGGTGCAGATCTATAAACATCCTGAAAGTCCTGTCGATCGTTATGAAAATGCTTGGCACAGCGATGCAAGCTGGCGCAAGGTTCCACCGATGGGATGTGTGCTGCACTGTGTCGAATGCCCACCTGTAGGTGGTGACACCATGTGGACCAATATGGTCATGGCCTATGCGTCTTTACCCGACGATATTAAGGCTAAGATTGCAGACTTACGTGCCTACCACAGCATAGAAGCGAGTTTTGGTGCGGCTATGCCACTTGAAAAACGCTTGGACTTAAAAGCAAAGTTTCCCGATGCTGAGCACCCAGAGGTACGTACTCATCCTGAAACGGGAGAGAAAATTTTATACGTCAACGCGTTCACAACTCACTTCAGTAACTATCACACCAAAGACCGAGTCAGATTTGGACAAGATGCCAATCCGGGCGCAGCTGAACTACTGCGTTACTTAATTTCTCAAGCCTATATTCCTGAGTTTCAAGTGCGTTGGCGTTGGAAGCCTAACAGCATTGCCATCTGGGATAACCGCAGCACACAACATTATGCAGTCATGGATTACCCACCTTGCCACCGAAAAATGGAGCGGGCCGGCATTATTGGTGACGCAACCTATTAAATCTATAGGTTAATAATTTTATCTAATTGAAAATTCTAAAAAATATATGAGGAGATGCACATGCAATTCTTTGACGACTCATTGCACCCGGAAAATATGGAAAAAGTGGTGATCACGGTTGCGCCGTATGGACCCGAATGGATGCCAGAAGACTTTCCCGAAGATATTCCAGTGACCATGGATGAGCAAATTCAAAAAGCGGTTGAGTGCTATGAAGCGGGCGCGACAGTGCTGCATTTACATGTCCGTGAGCTTGATGGCAAAGGCTCTAAACGCTTGTCAAAATTTAATGAGCTCATTGCAGGGGTTCGTGAAGCTGTGCCTGACATGATTATTCAGGTGGGTGGTTCGATTTCATTTGCACCAGAAAGTGAAGGTGAGGCAGCCCTATGGTTAAGTGATGATACCCGACATATGTTGGCAGAACTCACTCCAAAGCCCGATCAGGTCACGGTGGCAATTAACACCACACAAATGAATATTATGGAATTGCTCTATCCTGAATATTTAGAAGGGACTTCATTGGCACATCCAGCGACTCAGGCAGCATATGCAGAGATGACTGTGCCTGCAGGGCCTGCATGGGTTACCGAACATATTAAGCGCTTATGTAAAAACAATATTCAACCGCACTTTCAGTTAACAGGTATGCATGGGTTTGAGACGCTAGAACGTATGGTGCGTAAAGGGTTGTACATGGGGCCGTTAAACTTAACTTGGATTGGAATTGGCGGTGGTTTTGATGGTCCAAACCCATTTAATTTCTTTAATTTTATTCATCGCGTACCTGATGGATGTACTTTGACATCAGAATCTCTGCTCAAAAATGTATTACCTTTTAACACCATGTCGATGGCAATGGGTTTACATGCACGAGTGGGTAACGAAGACACGATCATTGATCATCACGGACGCCGTTTTTCATCTGTAGAGCAAATTAAGCAAACCGTTCGGATTGCCCATGAATTAGGCCGTGAAATTGCCTCAGGAAAAGAAGCCCGTGAAATTTATCGTATTGGGGTGCAATACAACAGTATTGAAGAAACTCTAATCGCAAATGGTATGGCACCCAACCGTAAAGCAGGGCAAAAAGGCGTGCCGCAGCGTAACTAATGTGACAAGGTCTAACGGAATTTAGACCTCAAATGTAGTGCAGCTTATTCACTTTGTTTTTAAAAGTGCGCTGCTGCACTAGCTAAATAGAAATTATAAAAAATACAAGGAGGTCGTATGAATACACATCAGTATTCAGATCAGATGAGCGATGTTGATACGTCAATCAGTATACCTCGTCGTTATGCATGGCTTGTTTTTGCTTTGACATTTGGTTTGCTCATTTCAGATTACATGTCAAGGCAAGTCTTAAACGCAGTCTTTCCTTTACTTAAAAATGAGTGGTTGCTCAGCGATAGCCAGTTAGGTTTGCTCAGTGGCATTGTCGCGTTAATGGTGGGTTTATTGACTCTGCCGTTATCTTTAATGGCAGACCATTTTGGGCGAGTGAAAAGCTTGGCTATTATGGCGGCTTTATGGAGTTTGGCGACTTTAGGATGTGCACTGGCTGAAAATTATGAGCAAATGTTTATTGCTCGTTTTATGGTTGGTGTGGGTGAAGCTGCTTATGGCAGCGTTGGAATTGCAGTGGTTGTGGCTGTTTTTCCACGAGAAATGCGCGCAACACTCGCCAGTGCTTTTATGGCGGGTGGCGTATTTGGTTCATTTTTGGGTGTAGCTTTAGGTGGTGTACTCGCACAGCACTTCGGGTGGCGTTGGGCATTTGGAGGCATTGCTTTATTTGGTCTCATTTTGGCTTTTCTATATCCAATTTTAGTGAAAGAAAACAGAATAAATGCAGCACCTCAAAATAAAATTCGTAGTAAAACCCAGCACATAAAAAGCCCTTTAAAAACTTTATATTCAAGTCGTTCAGTCATTGCCACTTACATTGGTAGTGGTCTGCAATTATTTGTTGGTGGCACAGTGATTGTCTGGATGCCGAGTTATCTCAATCGCTATTACGGCATGAGTACCGACAAAGCAGGCGTAATGGCAGCGATCATTTTGCTATGTAGTGCAGTAGGCACAATTCTATGCGGCATGTTGTGTGATTATTTGGGCCGTAACTGTCCAGATCGTAAGGTCAGTTTAGCGATTACATACTGCTTGCTCGGTTGTGTTCTTTTATCAATTGCTTTTGCTATGCCTGTGGGACGTAACCAGTTACTTCTCATCTGCCTCGGAATGTTTATTGCCCTAGGAACCAATGGGCCATCTAGTGCCATGGTGGCCAATCTCACACATAACTCAGTTCATGGCTCTGCATTTGCAACACTCACCTTAGCTAACAATTTTCTTGGTTTAGCTCTTGGTCCTTTAGTGGTTGGCAAAGTATCTGATGTGATTGGTTTACATAGCGCATTTCAACTCATGCCATTGGTCAGTATTGCAGCTGCAGCAGTATTTTTTTATGCCAAACGCCATTATCACAAAGATATCTCACGCTTTGAGCAGCAAGCAATAACTGAGCTTGAAAATCATTCAGGTAACCAAATACAAAAATGCGGGATGAATAACAAATGATGATTCGGCAATTACACATTGATGTATTTTTTGACTTTATTTGTCCTTGGTGTTTGATCGGAAAACGTCAGTTACTGATCGCTATAAATAGATTTTATCAGCTTCACCCCAAAGTCAAAGTTATCGTGCACTGGCGAGGTGTTCAGCTTATACCTGACTTAGCTGTTGAAGGTGTACCGTTTCAAACGTTTTATTTGAAACGGTTAGGTAGCTTGACAGCAGTTCGTATGAGACAAGAACAGGTCAATAAAGCTGCAAATAAAGTTGGGCTCAAGATCGATTTTGAGCAAATTAAACGAATGCCAAATACGGCCAAAGCTCATCGCTTATTTGATAAAGCTTTAAAGATAGGAACTCCTGAGCAGTGCAATGCGTTGTTAGAACAACTCTTTGCTGCATATTTTTATGATGGGTTAGACATCGGAAATACCACTACTTTATACAAAATCGCCAAACGCTGTGGTTTCCCGCGTGAACTGATCAAAGATTTGCTTATTCAAGATCATCAAGATTTTATCTCTGCAAGTACAGGAGGTAATGGCGTGCCTTACTTTATTTTTGATCGGGCTTCTGCCTTGGTGGGCGCGCAATCAGCAGATGCACTTTATCAAGCGATGCAAGAGGCAATGCTGGCACAAGGAGAGTTGATATGACCAACCGATTTCAAGTGCCTTTTGAAAAAATTCCAAATTCAGGTGAGCGGGCTTTTTTTAAAATTGGAGATAAAACTCTCGCACTATTTAACGTTGCGGCTCAATTTTATGCAATCGATGACAGTTGTCCTCATCAGGGCGCATCGCTATTTAGCGGACGTCTAGAAGGACGAGTGATTCAGTGCTGTGCCCATGGTCTACGTTTTGATTTAACAAATGGCTGTTTGGTTAATTCCTCTCAGCTCAAAGTTGCAACCTATCCCGTAGAAGTGATCGAGGACAAGGTATTTATTGTGATGGGCTGTGGGGAAAATCATGAGTAGTTTAGTTTTGAAAAATTTTTCCCAGCGTACAAGAGAATTAGCACCAGGTTTTGTGGTCAGTTCGGTCGTTGCAGCAGCTGCCTGTTTTTTATCAGAGCACTATGGCGCGCCAGTTATGCTATTTGCATTATTACTCGGCATGAGCGTGAATTTTTTAGCTGCTGAAAGTAAATGTAAGGCAGGTATCGAGTTTACTGCACGTAGTGTGCTCAGAATGGGTATCGCGTTACTCGGAATGCGTATAACTTTAGGACAAATTACCGCACTAGGTTGGCAACCAGTTGCGTTAGTTATCACTTTGGTTGTTGTCACAATTACAGTTTCTGTTATTGCCGCTAAAATTTTAGGCTTCCAAAAACTATTTGGCATGCTCACTGGTGGATCAACGGCAATCTGCGGTGCCTCAGCCGCACTGGCGCTATCCGCTGCTTTTCCAAATCATCCGCAAAAAGAAAAGGCGACTTTGTTTACCGTGATTGGCGTGTCGGCACTTTCAACCTTTGCAATGATTGTCTATCCGATGATTGCGAATTGGCTAGAGCTATCTCCACAAGCGGCTGGTGTGTTTCTTGGTGCTACGATTCATGATGTGGCGCAAGTGGTCGGCGCTGGTTATAGCATGTCTACTCAAACTGGCGATACGGCGACTGTAGTTAAACTTATGCGTGTGGCCATGCTGCTTCCAGTAATCGTTTGTGCAGCCATGATTACCCGCATGCAAGGAGCAGATTCAACCGGAGAGCGACCACCATTACTGCCTTGGTTTGCCGTTGGCTTTCTACTACTCGCTTGTATTAACAGTACAGGATGGGTGCCAACGATGGTTCAAAATGGAATCAATGATTTATCGCGCTGGTTTTTAGTCATCGCAATAAGTGCTTTAGGAATGAAAACTCAGTTAAAAGAATTAGCATCTGTCAGCATTAAACCGATTCTTTTAATGATCGGCGAAAGCATCTTTTTAGTGGTATTGGTTCTTGGGCTTATGCGCTTGTGGTTTTAATTTCAAGAATTAGATTTTTAAGGAAGTTCTGGAGTAGTTTCCCAGCTTCCTTATACTTTAAATGACTTTATGGGGTGTCAAATAAAGAGAAATTAATTGAGCAGGGCTTTATTGTGACTACGCCACATATTTGGTGACATACCAAATTGGCTAATGAACCAACGGGTAAAAGAACTCGGCATTGAGTAACCTAAAATATCAGACACTTGAGCAAGTGAATAATTTAGATTTTTTAAATAACGAAATACGAGATCTTTGCGTACTTCATTCATTAAATCACTAAAACTCGTCTGAGCTTCTTCTAATCGACGTTGTAAAGTTCGTACATGAATACCATGTGTTTGAGCGACTTGATCAATAGTAGCGCGGCCCATTGGCAAAAGAAGATAAATACTTTTACGAATATCAAAAATCATGGTCGATTCATTGCTATTCTGCAAAATATCTAAATAACGTTGTGCATGGTTAGCCATAGCCAAATTTGCTTGAGGGTTTGTTGTATCAAGTTCGGCCGCAGTACAAACAATGCCATTAAAGTCACTACCAAACTCGAGCGCACAGCCAAAAATTCGCCGATGCAAAGTTAAATCACTAGGCGGGTTATGAGTAAAGTGTACACTTAATGGTCGCCATTTTTGCATCATGAGTGCTGCACAAAAACGATGGGTGATTCCTAAAGCAAGTTCTGTGGCTTGACGGCTATACCCGCAAGTTGTTGTTACAACTTCTTCTCGAATAACTACTGTATCGTCAATTTCTTCTATATATATTTCAAGTGAGTTATTGAGTAAATTCCTGTAACGAACAATCGTTTGCAGCGCTTCTCTCAAAGTATATTGGTAACTTAATAATAGGCTCAGTTCACCAAAATCCGCGATTTCGCGTTGCTCTGCCATATGTAAACCGAAAACATCGCAATTACTCATTTGGGCTGAGTCTTCAAGCAAGGTAATGGCTTTATCTACAGGAATACGTTGTTTAAGATCATTCAATTGAGTTTGGCTAAGCCCAACACGTGATAATAAATGGTAGGGATTTAGATCTAATTGCTGAGCAACTGCCAAATAATTTTTTAAAGAGGCGGTATGCGCAAGAGGCACCATTTTATTATCTCCTGTTCTTAATCAGCCATATTCCTTACAGCTCATATCTAGTTATAACTAAAATATCCACATTACAAAAGCTTTTATTTAAGCGCCTAATCATGATGTCGATTTAATTTTAAAGCTGTTCTCTTAATTCATTTGTAATTACAAAAACTATTTTAATTAATTTACGAAATTTTAAAAAGATGTGTCGTCAAATGAAAAGTCCGTGACGTCTTATGTACACCATTAACTGAAATGAGCCTTTATTGTGAATAGAGTTTTATAAAAATTCTTATGCATCCTAGATGGCAAAATTCACAGGCGTCGAAATGGAAAAAATACAAACCAAAGCAACAATTTTAATTATTCCGGGGTTACGCGATCATGTTCCCGAGCATTGGCAAACGATCTTAGAAACAAAGCTAGCAAAGGTTCGCTCTGTACCACCTGTAGAAACTAATAAACTCAATTGTGAAAATAGAGTTGCTGCTATTCAGGCACAACTCGAACAAATACAAGGGCCTGTCATTTTGGTCGCACACAGCGCTGGTGTGCTGATGACAATACACTGGGCTGCAAAATATCAACGACCAATTCAAGGAGCTCTACTTGTGGCTCCACCTGACTTAAACGAAAGCTGGCCAGAAAATTATCCAAGCCCAACTGTACTTCATCAAGAAGGATGGAGTCCTTTACCAGATCAAGAACTACCTTTCCCCAGCATTTTGGTTGCAAGCACCAATGACCATTTAGCTTGTTATGAAGCTGTCAGTGAAATGGCAGAAAAGTGGGGTAGTCGACTCGTAAATTTAGGTGAAGTGGGACATTTAAACCCTGCATCTGGCTTTGGCTATTGGCCTTTAGCTGAACAATTCATTCAACAGTTAGATCAGGTCGAACAACCAGCCTAGTGCAAAAAAATACCTGCTTATGTAAACCATTTAAAGCCAATGGATGGCTTTGAGTAATAAGCAATAAATAAAAAAATCATAGTTATAGGGAGATAATATGATGGGTCAGTACGTCTATTTAAATCAAAGAAATAATCACGTTCTATATATTCAAAAAATAGGTATTTCATTAAGCCTAATTTTATTCATGTCTAAAGCAAATGCAGCCAATTTTGATATTGATAAAGACTGGAAGTTCGAGACAAGGACGACATTAAGCTTAGGTGCCAGTTGGAGTACGCAAGATCCATCCGTTTCATTACTTTATCGGCCTGACGCAAACAAAATAGGTAAACAAGGCGCTAGCATTGATGTGAATGGTGATGATGGGCGTATGAATTTTAGTAAATATGATGCCATTTCACAGATCATCAGAGGCATAACCGAAGTTAAGCTAAATGGAAAACAGCAGGGTGCGGTCATTAGCACTAAATACTGGTATGACCATGCCTATGAGACAGGGCACGGAGACTTTAAACCCTTTAATGATTCAGCGTGGCCAAGGCTCGCAAAGTTCAAAGGTATCGATTTATGGAATGCCTATATATGGAAAGATTTTGAATTAGACGATGGAAAAAGCATCAATTTAAAATTAGGCAAACAGACTTTAAATTGGGGGAAATCTCAGTTTTTTCAAAACGGTTTAAATTCGGTGAGTGCTTTTGATTTTGCTGCAATTAACCGACCGGGTGGTGATGCAAAAGAAAGAATCATTCCAACCGAAATGTTTTCATTCGACACAAGCATTAATAAAAATTTGAAAATAGAAGGGTTCTATCAATTTAAATTTAGACCTTCAGTTGTTGATGGTAACGGAACTTTCTTTGAGATTTCAGACTTTGTGCCCGAAAATGCAGGTCCAGTTCTGATTGCTGGAGGTGGAGATAAATTATCGGATACCGCAATTCGTTTACGTACCTATATTCCACGTGCAGAAAGTAGAAAAGCAAAGGATAACGGCCAATATGGTATTGCTTTAAAACAGACATTACCCAGTTTAAATAATGCTGAGTTAGGTATTTACTATGCGAATTACCATAACCGTAATGCAAACTTTGATGGAACGGCCGTAACAGCTGCAGGACCCGAACATTTTAATAGCGCGAGTTATTTTTCTATCTATCCTGAAAATATCAAAATGTTTGGATTAAGTTTGACTGGTAAAGTTGGAACAACAAACGTTTTTAGTGAGTTAACCCACAAACCTAATCAACCTTTGCAACTAAACGGTACAGACATTGTCTATGCTCAAGTATTATCAGAAGGAACACCATTTGCACCGCCGGGAAAAACTGTTGGATTGGGTCAATATATCCAAGGATATGTACGCTTACCTGTAACACAATTTTCGGTTGGAGCAACTGGCAGCATATTCAATATTTGGGGTGCAAATTCGATGACATGGTCTACAGAGTTTGCCTTAAACCATATTGCAGATATTGGTAATCATCGGATTGGCCGGACAGGCGCATTTGGTCGTAGTGAGCTTTCAACAGGTGCTTATAATCCTGAAACAGGTGAGTTTAAATGTACGCCGTATGGTACAGCTCATCTTACCAATGCAGAAATTGATAACTTGAATGAACGCTTTTGTAATAAAAACGGTTTTTTTAATGAATGGTCATTAGGTTACCGATTACGTGGAGCATTAAATTATCAAGATATTTTACCCTCTACAGTGATTACGCCAAGTCTTAGTTTTAGACACGATGTTTATGGATATAGCCAAAACTTTCAAGAAGGGCAAATGAGTGTAACTGCGGCGTTATCTATGACTTATCAGCAAAAATATACAACAGAGATTGCCTATAATAACTTTTTTGGTTCTAATGAATTTAGCACGATAGATGATCGAGATTTTGTATCATTAACATTTAAAGCTAATTTTTAGTTCAATTATTTTATAAAAAATATAGAAAGGCTCGTTATAAATGATATTTATACGTGGAGGATAACTTTGAAATTTAGATCAAAAATTGATTGGTGGCTTTTACTCATATTTATTGTTGTCACTGGCAATATCCTTATGAAAATTTATGAAGCAAATCATCATTATTCTTTAGCTTCAAATTTTCAGCACCTCTTCATTTATAGTTTAGTCATTTTGGTTATTTGGCTTCCGGTCTTTAACACGTATTACGTAGTAGAAAACAACACATTAATCATTAAGAGCTTGGTATTTCGATGGAAAATTAATATCAATGATATTACTCAAATAGAACCTACCCATAATCCACTTTCTTCTCCAGCATTATCGCTAGATCGACTTAAAATTTATTATATGAAAGATGGAAGAATGGCTACAGTAATGATCTCGCCCAAAGATAAAGAGAGCTTTTTAAATACTTTAAACAATAGTTCTGGGACCAAGTTCTAATTGATAGTTAATTAAGAAAGTAAATTAAGTGCCTAATAAATACTCAGTTATGTATTAGATTTTTGAAAAATACGGTCTGTAATGCTCAGCACAGTTAAATAAATCAACTATAAGTCTCTCTTCTAAAGCATTAACCTGTATTTATTGCGAATAAATAAAATGGAGATAAAAGATGCTTAACGATTTTTTGAAGCCAACTTTAGGCATTACGGTTGTATGTGTACTTGCAGGATGTGCGTCATCCTCTCAATATCCAATTACTGATAGTTATGGCCCAGAACCAAAACTTCCTGAACCAAAAACAAGCTTATTACCGACCGTTAATATAGCCCCAGCAGAAGGTTGGCCAAATGGCGCTATGCCTACTCCAGCAGAAGGTTTAAAGGTCAAAGCCTTCGCCAAAGGACTTGAGCACCCGCGTTGGCTTTATGTATTACCAAATGGCGATGTATTGGTTGCTGAAACAGATGCTCCGCCTAAACCGGAAGACAGCAAAGGTATTAAAGGTAAAATCATGACTTTTGTGATGAGGCGTGCAGGCTCATCTCATCCGAGCGCAAACCGTATTATTTTACTTCGTGATACCAATGGAGACGGCGTCGCTGACCAGAAAACGGTATTCCTTAAAAACTTAAATTCTCCATTTGGTATAGCATTGGTAAGTAATAACTTATATATCGCCAATACGGATGCACTGGTGCGTTTTCCTTACCAAGAAGGGGAAACTCAAATTACAGCCAGTGGAACCAAAGTATTGGACTTACCGGGTGGTGCTTTAAACCACCACTGGACCAAAAATGTAATTGCTAATCGCGAAGGTACAAAGCTCTACATTACTGTCGGTTCTAACAGTAATGTTGCTGAAAATGGTTTAGATCAAGAAAAAGGTCGTGCACAAATTACAGAGTTTGATATTGCAAGTGGTCAGTCTCGCCCATTTGCAACAGGACTACGTAATCCTAATGGTATGGCTTGGCAACCTCAAAGCGGTAAACTTTGGACAGTGGTTAATGAGCGCGATGAAATCGGTAGTGACCTAGTACCCGATTATATGACTTCGGTTCAAGACGGTGCTTTTTATGGTTGGCCTTATAGCTACTATGGTCAACATGTAGATGTGCGAGTAAAACCGCAAAATCCTGAAATGGTTGCTCGTGCAATTAAACCCGACTATGCACTAGGCAACCATACGGCTTCTTTAGGCCTTGCATTTTATGCAGCCGAACTGATGCCACAATTTAGAGGTGGGGCATTGATCGGTCAGCATGGTTCTTGGAACCGTAAACCTCACAGTGGTTATAAAGTCATTTTTGTACCATTTAGAAGTGGTCAGCCTTCTGGTCCACCGCAAGATATTTTGACTGGATTCCTCAGCGATAAAGGCAAAGCGTATGGTCGCCCTGTGGGTGTAGCAATTGATTTCTCAGGTGCTGTGTTAGTTGCAGATGATGTGGGCAATACGATTTGGCGCGTTTCGCCAGTTGCAGAGACAACTTATGAGAGTCCAACCCAGCAATCCATTAGTAGTTCAGTGACTCAACCTTAAAAAGGTTGGACAAAATAGGTTTATTTTATGCAAATATTACGGTTATCTGATTACCCTCAATACAAAGAAATGGCTGCACAGTGGTTTTCTGAAAAATGGCAAATCCCTGTGGAAGCCTATCTTGATAGCATTCAGATTTCCATTGATCAAAAACATGCTATTCCACAGTGAGAGGTGGTCCCACATGTTTGAACAACTAAAAGCTTATTTATAAGTGATACTCTGCTCTAGTTAAGCTACCTTATTTTGTTGTGGTAGCTGGTCATAGTAAAACTCATCTG